>NZ_JBQHTM010000035.1:0-42053 GCF_052065695.1 Intestinimonas sp. HCP28S3_D6 | reverse complement strand
CGCGCACATGTATTGAACCCGGGCCGAGCCGGGAAGCGCCCGGGGGGAAATTGGGTCCCCGGGGGCGCTTTTTGTCCGGCGCAGAAAAATTTTTGGAAAAGTGTTAATTTGTCTCCGGGCCTGACGATATAAGGAATGTAAGGGTTCCAGTCACCCCCTGTGAAGGCCTGCGGGGGATGGCGGGAATACCTTGAAGGGACAAGATGGAGCTTGTCCGACATTTCAAGGAGGAATTTTTTATGCGTATTCAGCACAATATCATGGCTATGAATGCCTACCGCAACTACACCAACAACACCTCCGCGCTGTCCAAGAACCTGGAGAAGCTGTCTTCCGGCTACAAGATCAACCGCGCCGGTGACGACGCTGCCGGTCTGGCCATCAGCGAGAAGATGCGCGCCCAGATCACCGGCCTGGACAAGGCCCAGGACAACGCCAAGGACGGCATCTCCCTGGTGCAGACCGCCGAAGGCGCCCTGACCGAGGTCCACGACATGCTTAACCGCATGTATGAGCTGGCCGAGCAGTCCGCCAACGGTACCTTTGAGGACGGCACCGACCGCAAGCAGCTCCAGAAGGAGGTCGATCAGCTCAAGAGCGAGATCAACCGTATCGCCGATTCCGCCAACTTCAATGGCATCAAGCTGCTGGACGGCTCTATGGCTGCCAATGGCACCACCAAGATCAATGGTGCTGCCGCTTCCGCTAAGGCCGGCGTGGATGTGAGCATTGTGGCGGACTCTCTGTTCGCTGAGGACGGCACCCGTTCTGAGCTGAAGTTTTCTCTGGCTGCTGTTTCTTCTGCCGGCAAGGAGGGCGTCGTAGTTAAAAAGGGCGGAGTTACTATTTCTCTGCAGAAGGGGAAGGAGTATTCTGCGGCGGACATTCAGGCCCTGTTGGCAAAGGCTAAGACCAGCGGCACCGGTGTAAGCGAGGATATGATGAAGTCCGTGCAGAACGCTACCATTACTGGCACAGGCGTTACGAATGGAACACAGGCTTGGACCTCCCTTGCCAAGTCTACTGGTACGGCTCAGCCCAATCAGGGTAAGCCCCTCACTCTGCAGATTGGCGACACCTCCGACAGCTTCAACCAGTTGAAGGTGGGCATCAAGGACTGCCACGTGGACGCTCTGGGCCTCACCGATATGAAGATCGGCGATCAGGACAGCGCTGCCAAGGCTCTGGACAAGATCAAGAGCGCCATCAACTATGTCTCTGATGTCCGCGGTACCCTGGGCGCTACCCAGAACCGCCTGGACCACACCATCAACAACCTGTCCGTCATGCAGGAGAACATCCAGGATGCCGAGTCCACCATCCGCGACACCGACGTGGCCGACGAGATGATGGCCTACACCAAGAACAACATCCTGATCCAGTCCGCCCAGGCCATGCTGGCCCAGGCCAACCAGGTGCCCCAGGGCGTGCTGCAGCTGCTCCAGTAAGCTCTGGTGTTGGCTGAGCATCTGCACGCTCCCGAACCCTCCTGTGCTGCCCCGCCCTGGGGCACGGGGAGCCCCGCCGAAGCCCAGCGAAGCGGGTTCGGTGGGGAGAGGAGGCGCGACGGAGAGAGCAAGCTTTGCCGCCTGCGGCGAAGCAAGGGATTCGAAGTCCGCGCCGACGAAGGGCGTGCTGCAGCTGCTGCAGTAATCCGGAGCAGTTGTTCTTTCACAGCAACCACAAGGGGGCCGGGCACTGCGCCCGGCCCCCGTTTTTCTATGCTGAGACAGGGAGGAACTATGACAAAGGAACAAACCGCCTTGGACATCGCCCGCCGGATGGCGGAGCTGGGAGAGCGGAGCCACGCTGTGACGGCCTATACCCTGGCTCTGGCGGACGCCCGGGGCCGCCAGCCGGAGACAGAACTGGAGGCCGCCCTTTACCTGTTTGAAAACGGCGGGAACTACAAGGTGGCCTATGACGCCTTCCGCTCCCTCTACCGCCGGGGCTTCCAGCGGGAAACTCTGCTGGAGCTGATGACCCAGGCTTTTTACCAGCCCAACATCAAACTCCTGAAGAGCCGATACGAGAAGAACTGCCGCCTGCTGCGCAAATATCCCTACTGCTTCCAGCAGGACTTTCCCGCTTTTGAGGAGCTGCCCCTCCGCTTTTACCCCTACGACGACCAGCGCTACATCCCCTTTACCGTAGAGACGGAGACCTTCGGGGAGCCTTTGGACCTCCGGCACCCGGTGGTCAGCCGAAACTTCTTCCAAAACCTGGACAAGCCCGTACTGGCGGCGGATGTGTACTCCCAGTATGAGCTGGAGTACCTCCGGGACAATGTGCGGAAAAGCGAGTGGGTGGGCCGGGAGAACCACGTCTATCTCCATTACACGGACTGGGGGATCTTCTGCGCCTATCTCCAGGTCCTGAACCTACGGCCCCTGCTGGAGGAGGAGAAGCTGGTCTTCCTGATCGGAGACGAGATCAGCCAGTACCCCATCGACTTCCAGGCCCGGTTCGGCATGGATTACAGCCAGTATCCCGTCAAGCCCGTCGGCATCCGGGAGATCCACCGGCTGATCTGGCACACCCAGCTCTCCAGCCATAACGGAGGCGACTTTTTCAACGAGATTTTTGACAACCATCCCAACCTGATTGCGGTGGAGTCAGAAATGCTCTACCATCTGCGGGATCAGGTATCGAAGTTCCGACAGCTCCTCAGCAGCGGCGGAACGATCACCTTTGACAGCGTCATCGGTGACGGGGATCTGGAGAAGCCCCAGCGGCTGGCGAATCAGCTCAGCCGGATGCGGGACCGGACGGACAAGGATATCTTCGTGGCCCTTTATCTGGCTATGGCGGATCTGCGGAACCTGGACCCCGCTGCCCGAATCGTTCCATCTATTTTTTTCCAACCCCACTTCCACAACTACCACTGCACTCTGGGCGCGAACGACCAGAACCGGGCGGTGCTGGACTCCCCGGAGTATCAGGAGCTGCGGGACTTCTCCCCCCTCAAGGGCTTCAAGTATATCAAAACGTTTACACCCCTGCGCCGTCCCACCACCTCCACCGGGGCGTGTGTGCGATTCATGCAACGCCAGATTGACGAGTGGAAACCGGGCCAGGAGCCGCTGACAATCCCCGACGAGCTCACCGAACGGGTCCTGAACCGGAACTACATGGTGGACTGGCAGGACCGGCTGTTTCAGGATTCGGTGCTGGTCCGCTTTGAGGACGGCAAGCTGAATCCGAAAGCCACCTTCACCGCCCTGGCAGCCTTTTTGGACCTACCCTATACGAAGAGCATGACCTACTGTTCCCGCAACGGCGAGCGGGACCCGGAGTCTTTGAAGGGAAATGACCGGGGCTTTGACCCGGCGGCCATCTACCGGACCTATGAGGAGTACCTGGGCCGGGAGGAACGGGTGTATCTGGAGTATCTGATGGGAGACGTATACCGGCGCTACGGCTATGATTTTCAGTATTACGACGGCGCGCCCATGGACGAAGAGGCGATGAACGCGCTGGTCGGCAGGCTGCACGGCTGCACGGACCTGATCCTGGCCTCCTATAAAAAGGCGATGGAGCACAGGGTGTTTTTCGAGGGGGAGGACCCGGAACAGCGGCGGCGGGAGATCTTGACCGAGATCGGGGAAAACATGGCGGCCAAGCGGCGGGAGATCGCAGGCGTTTTGATGCGGGGGCTGCGGTTCGTCAACAAAAACGGCGCGCCGCTGAACTTCATGCCCCTTTTGGAGCTGGATCCGGCGCTGCTGGAACAGCCGCTGTATCACTGAGGAGGAGGACATGGAACACAAGGGAACCGTATACTTTTTCACCGGCCTGTCTGGGGCGGGGAAGACGACCGTGGGCAGCCTGTTCTACCAGCGGCTCAAAAACACCAAGCCCAATGCGGTCTATCTGGACGGGGACGAAATCCGGTTGGCCTTCGGCGAGGATGTGGGCTACACCAACGATGAGCGCCTGCGCTGGGCGGGCCGGATCTTCCGGGTGTGCAGGCTGCTCTCCGACCAGGGTATCGACGTGGTGTGCTGCTCCATCGCCATGTTTGACACTGTGCGCCGCTGGAACCGGGAGCATATTCCAAATTACAAGGAAATCTATATCCGGGTCAAAAAAGAGACCCTCATCCAGCGCAACCAGAAGGGCCTGTATACCGCTGGACACAATGTGGTGGGAGTGGACCTGCCCTTTGACGAACCCAAGTCCCCCGACCTGGTCGTCCAGAACGACGGTAACCGCACACCGCTGGAGCAGGTGGAGGAGATTGAGCGGGTCTTTTATCCCAACATTGTGGAAGATCCCATCGATAACACCGATTACTGGAACCAGTACTATCAGAACAGGGTGTGCTCCACCCAGCCCTCCCCTTTTGCCCAGTATGTCTCTACTTTGGTGGAGCCGGGAAAGGCCCTGGTGGATCTGGGTTGCGGCAACGGTCGGGATGCCATCTACTTTGCCGGGCTGGGCCTGAACGTGGTGGCCATGGATCTCTCCGATTCTGCCATCCACATGCTAGAGGAGCAGCAGGTGCCCAACGCCCGTTTCCTCTGCGGCGATTTTATTAGCCACCCTGCCCATCAGCCCGGCGCCTACGACTACGCTTACAGCCGCTTTACCATCCATGCCATCAACCAGAAGCAGGAATCCCTCCTCTTGCAGACCATGTTCCAGGCGCTGCGACCTGGCGGAAAGTTCTTCATTGAAGTCCGCAGCGTTCACGATCCCCTCTACGGTAAGGGACAGCCCGTGGAACGCAACGCCTTTTTCTATGACAACCACTACCGCCGGTTTATTGTTCTCAATGAGCTCACCAAGAGTTTGGAACAGTACGGCTTCCGGGTGGAATACGCCAAGGAACAGACCGGATTTGCTCCCTATGGAAACGATGATCCGCCGGTGATCAGAGTCGTAGCGATCAAACCACAATAATGAGGTGTGAATCATGATACAACTGGTGGATCTGCATACTCATTCCACCGCCTCTGACGGACAATACTCCCCAGCCACACTGGTGGACAAGGCAGTGGCGGCGGGGGTTTCCCTGCTGGCCCTCACCGACCATGATACCCTTGATGGTGTGGCGGAGGCGGTGGAAGCGGCATCCAGCCAGAATATCACCGTTCTCCGGGGTGTGGAGCTGGGCGCCAAGGAAGATCGCCATATGCACATTCTGGGACTGGGACTCGGGGCAGACAGTACTGCCCTGGAGACGTTGTGTCAAAAGTTGAAAGCAGGCCGGGATGAGCGAAAATACCGCATCGTGGACTTTCTGGCCGAGAAGGGTATCCATATCGACCTAGCTGAGGTGGAGGACTTGGCGGGAGGCGACCTGATTGCTCGGCCCCACTTTGCCCGGGTCATGCTCCGCCACGGCTACGTGTCTTCCGTCCGGGAGGCCTTTGACCGCTACTTGGACACCGATGAGTACCAGCGCATCGAGCGCTTTAAAGCGGATGCCCCGACCTGTATCGACGCCATACATCGCTCTGGCGGTTTGGCGGTGTTGGCTCACCCGTATCAGTTGGGCTATTCGGAGGAAAAGCTAGAGGAGACGGTTCGCTGGCTCAAGGAAAGCGGCCTGGATGGCCTGGAATGTCACTATCCCCGGCATACGCCGGAGATGGTGCGGACCTACCTGGCTCTGGCGGCGCGGTATGGGCTCCACGTCAGTGCCGGCAGTGATTTCCATGGAGAACAGGTTCGGCCTGACACTCAGATATGTCCCGTTCGCCTGGAGACGGACTGGCTGTTGGAACGCTGAAATAAATAAAAGGAAATGCCCCGGGCACGAAGCCCGGGGCATTTCCTTTTATTCATTTGGATGTCTTTAGATGGGTCATCAGCACACTGGAAATGTTCTCACAGGATGCTTGTACGGTGACTGCACCGATCTCATGGGCCACGCAGGGCATGCCATACACCACGCAGGACTCCTTGTCCTGGCCAATGGTGTAGGCGCCGGCCTTGCGCATCTCCAGAAGGCCGCTGGCACCATCCCGTCCCATGCCCGTCATAATAATGCCGACCATGTGGCACTTGACCGCGCTAGCCATAGAGGAGAAGAGCACGTCTACCGAGGGACGGTGACCGCTGACCTTTTCGCCGGGCATACAGGAGACGGTATAACGGCTGCCCAGCTGCACCACGCGCATCTGTAGATCAGCGGGGGCGATGAGGGCCAGGCCCCGGTGAATCTCGTCCCCGTTGATGGCCTCACGGACTTCCATCTGGCACAGACGGTTGAGCCGATCGGCATACATTTTTGTGAATCCGACCGGCATGTGCTGAACGATGACCATGCCTGGAATGTCGGCGGGCAGACGCTTGAGGACCTCCAGAGTGGCCTCAGTGCCGCCGGTAGAGGCGCCCAGGCCGATGATGGTGCTGTCCAAGGCGTGGTTGTTGCCCAGGGGAGTGATCGGGGGGCGGGAGGCGCTGGCTGCTGCTGCACGGGTCGCCCGGTGGACCTTGGCGCAGGAGGCCACAATGATCTTCTGAGAGAGGGCGTGGATAAATGAGGATACACTTTCGGTGCCGTCAGGCTTGCGGACAAAATCCACTGCGCCGGCAGCCAGGGCGTCAAATACCCGCAAGTCCAGTGCCGATACGAGGATAACGGGGATCGGATGTGTGGGTAAGTATTGCTTGAGAAATTCAATGCCGTTAATCCCAGGCATCTCCACATCCATGGTTACCACATCGGGAGAAAGACGGGCAATTTTATTCTTGGCATCTGTGGCGTTGATAGCGGTTCCCACCACCTGAATGCGGGGATGGGACGCCAATCCCTGGGTGATGAGGTTCCTGGCCACCATGGAGTCATCCACCACCAGCACGCGGATGGGATTGTTGTTGGCGAACATAAATTGATCCTTCCTTTTGGACAGGACAACAACCGGTCACTTCTTCTGATAGATGGAGGGGGCTACCAACCGGAATTTTGGGTCCTGCCCCAGAGACTCCGAGTGGCTCACAAAGAGGTAGCCGCCCGGGTGCATGGCGTCGTAGAAGCGATGGACCAGGGCATCCCTGGTCTCCTGATTAAAATAGATCATCACATTCCGGCAGAAGATCACATCGAATTTTAGCCGGAACTGGATAGGGTCCATAAGATTGAAGGGCCGGAAGATCACATTTTTCCGGATGGTTGGCCCAACGGCATACATCCCTGTGGCCTTATCAAAGGTGAAATACCGCTTCAGCCACTCATTGGGCATATCAGCTGGCACATGGTAAAGTCCGGCCTTGGCCTTGGCCATGGCCTGCTGGGAAATATCGGTGGCCAAAACCCGGGTGTCCCACTGTGCGGCCTTGGAGCCAAAATACTCTTTCAAATAAATTGATAGGGTATATGGTTCCTCGCCGCTGGAGCAGCCGGCACTCCAGATTGAGAGGACGTGGTCATTTTGGTGCCGCTTCTCCAGCTCAGGCAGGATGGTCTTTTGAAAATAGGTGAAGTGGTCCGGCTCCCGGAGAAAATAGGTATAGTTGGTAGTAAGCTTGTTGAGAATCAGCTCTACATCCTCTGGGTCCCGGCGAGAAAAGAGCCGCTCCAGAAATGGCTCCAGAGAGGTATATCCGCGCTCTCTTAGAGCGTGTGAAAGCCGACTGGTAATGAGGGTCTTTTTTTTGCTCAGATCGATACCGTAATTTTTCTGCATGAACTGGACCAGGCGCTGAAAGTCCTGGTCCGAGACGGTCAGGTCATGGAAAAGGTCGTCCATTGGTGCGTCTGCCTCGCTTCCGTCAGGATTGTGCCAGCAGCTGAGGACAATCAAAGACCAGCATGGTTTGACCGTCGCCCAGGGAACACATGCCGGAGACCAACTTCTGCTGATCGTGGTTGGGGGAGGGAAGGAGAGTGTTGACCGGTACATCTAGCATCCGCTGTACCGTGTCCACCAAGATGCCAACCATGGTGTCGTTGATGTTAAGAATGATGATACAGTTCTGCTCCGCCGGCTCCTGGCCCAGCAGCAGCCGGATATCCACGATGGGAATGATCTGCCCGCGCAGGTTGATGATGCCCCGGACATATTCAGGGACCAGGGGCAGGGCAGTGATGGGGTGATTGGTGATGATCTCTACCACATATTCCGCGCCGGCACCGAAAAGTAGGTCGCCAGAGAGAAACAGCAGATACTTTTGTGCTTCGGCCGTTTCTGCACTCTTCAGATTAGAGGAAGGCGCCTCCTCGGGGGCGGAAAAAACACGATCTTCTTCCATTACAAAGCCTCCTGTGGATCACTGGACAGGCGTATAGAGGTTGCTCACGTCCAGAATGATGCTGATGTTGCCGTCGCCCAAGATGGTACAGCCCGCGATCCCGCTGCGCTTGATGTTGAAGCTGTTGAGGTAACTGGGCAGCGGTTTTACCACCACCTGCTGCTCTCCCAGAAGCTCATCCACGAACAGGCAGTAGGAAGATTCTCCGGCCTCCAGCCAGATGAGGATGCCGTCTTCCACTTCGGTGTAGCCGCCGTCGATGCGGTAGAGGTCCCGCATCCGGACGACCGGATAAAAGCTGCCCATACACTTGAAAAGCTCGCCGCCGGTGGCATCATGGACCAGATCCGACTGGCTGATCTTGAAAGACTGCCGGATATTGTGAATGGGGATGGTAAAGATGGACTTGCCCACCGATACCTCCATGCCATCCATAATGGCCATAGTGAGGGGGATCTTGAGGGTGGTGGTCATGCCCTTGCCGGGCTCACTGGTAATGACCACGGTACCACCCACATTTTCCACGTTCTGCTTGACCACGTCCATGCCCACGCCTCGACCGGAGAACTCTGTAACCTCTGTGTTGGTGGAGAAGCCGGGGGCCAACAGGAAGTTGAGGATGTCCTTGTGGGAGTAGTCCACGCCGGGCAGGGCCAGCCCTTTCTGAAGGGCCTTGTTAAGCGTAGCTTCATAGTTGACGCCCTGACCGTCATCCTTGATCTCGATGATGACCTCGCTGCCGGTGTGTCGGGCAGAGAGGATGATCTCACCCACCGGGTCCTTCCCAGCGTTGATGCGGTCCTGAACATTTTCCTCGATGCCGTGGTCCATGGAGTTGCGGACGATGTGCATGATGGGGTCGCTGATGCTGTCCACGATGGTCTTATCCACTTCGGTGTCCTCGCCGATGAGGACCAGCTTTGCCTGTTTGTCCAGCTTTTTGCACATGTCGCGGACGATGCGGTTCATCTTCTGAAAGGTGGCCGAGACAGGGACCATCCGCAGGGACATAGAAACATCCTGGAGCTCGTCGGTGAGCTTGCGCAGCTGCCGGGCCGACTTGGTGAAGCTGTCCAGCTTGAGGCCCTTCAGATCGGGGGAGCCGGTGACCATGGATTCGGTGATAACGATCTCACCTACCACTGCGGCCAGCTCATCCAGCTTGCTGAGACTGACGCTGATGAGGCTCTCCTTGTGATGGGTGTTCCCTTCCGGTTTAGCGGCCGGCTGACTGGGGGCCGGAGTGGCCGGCTCTGGCTTGGCGGCCGGAGCCGGTGTCGGAGCCGGTGAAGGAACGGGAACGGGAGCGGGAGCCGGCTCAGGTGTCGGTTGAGGCGCCTGCGCCGGCGGGGTGGGCGGCTGGGGCTGATCGATGGCCTGATAGGTCCTCACAGAACCGGCCCCGGTGACAACATGGATGGCGTTGTCCCGGTCGGACTGGTTACGGAAGGAGAGAAGGAAGCCGGACTCCACGATCTGAGCCGCCGTGGAGGGGTCGTGATCCACGCCTTCCGGGGAGAAGGTGAAGTCGTCCTCGCCACAGATCTCGCGGATGGAGGTGACCAGCATGAAGGCCCGGAGGTTCTCCATACCGCAGCCCTCGTCAAAGAAGACCTGGAGGGAGTAAGGGAAGCCGGCTTGGGCGCTGGTACTCTCTGGTGCGGCAGGGGTGCCGGCCGGAGCGGCTGTGCCGGATGTGGCAGGCGCCCCGTCGCCGGCGGGAAGGGAGATTTGTTGGATGAAACTATTAATCTTTTGCAGGAGACTGTCGATATTTTGAGTTAGGGGCTGATCATTTTCAATGTGATCCATCTCCTGGCGGAAAAAGTCGATGGTCTGAAAAAGCAGATCGAAAAGTTCCGGCCGGAGGGATTCGGGAACCACGGAAATGGTCTTGTCCCGGATGATGGCAAAAAGGTCCTCCGCACGGTGGGCGATGGTCATGAGGGAATCGTATTCCATCATGGCTGAGGAGCCCTTGATGGTGTGCATGATGCGGAAGATCGTGTTGATATCCTCGTCGGAAAAGGTATCCTCTTGCTCTGCGGCAAGCACAATGCTGTCGAGCTGCTCCAGGAGACCGTTGGTCTCGTAGAGGAACGCTTCCAAAATACTGTCGTTGCCCGTACCCATAAGCAAAAATCCTTCCTTTTTCATGTTACTACTGCTTTTCTATCGACCAGTTTTTGAAAAGATTAAGTCACCCCCGGCATAAAATGTGGCCGGGACGATGATAGGCGGTAGATTGGGGAAGACAGACGGGCAATTTTATGGGATAATAAGATAAGGTGATAGAAATGGCAAACTTGATGGGTGTGACCAATCCGGTGCCGGGCTATGACGGGCCAAACAACACCCGCACCCTTCCCACCACACCGAAACCCACGGATACCAGCATTCAGAATATCCCTGATCCAAGCCGGGTGGGGCGGGCAGACGCCCGGACAGACCAGAAGGGCGCTGGAAATGCTCTGGACTCTGACGCGCTGCGATATGACTCTAACCTCCAGTTTTTCCTCCAGGCCCTGCGGGATGCCCCCGACGTACAGGCCGAGCTGGCTAAGGCCATCACCTGGATACGCGGGCTGGTGACCATGCCTGGGCTGACCCAGGGTGTGGCCGAGGAGATGGCCCAATTTCTCCAGATGCTCCGCTTGGATGCGGATGGATTCAAGCAGTTTTTCCTGGACCAGATGGCGGCGGGCAACCGGTTCAGCGGGCCGCTGCTCTCCCTCCTGCGGCAGGCCTACCAGGAGACTCCCAGTCAGGGGGTCCGGGACGGGATTCTAGCCTTCCTAAAGCGGTACAGCGACTTCTCCTCCACGGAGCACGTGGCCGGGAATCTGTCCCGGCTCTTGCGGCAGCTGCCCGAGTACATGCCCAAGAGCTGGAGTGGTAAGCTGCTGGAGCTGTCTGCCAGGCTGGAGAACAGCCTCCAGGCGGGGGACCGGACCGGGGCACTCAAGCTGCTCCAGGGAGAGATCATGCCGTATCTCTCCACCTATGTGGAGCGCACCCACGACATGGGGACGGCCCGGGGACTCATCAGTCTGCTGATGCTGAATGTGGCGCGGTACGAAAACGGCGGCGAGGAGGGGCTCCTTGCGGCCTTCCGACAGCTGAGCGGCTACGGCGACACCCTGTCCGGCCTCAACCAGCTGGACGACAAGGCGCTGCTCAAGCTGCTGCGAGAGAACACATTTACCCAGGCCGCCCGGACGGATACCTTTGCCGAAAAGCTCTCCGACATGGCCTCCAAGGCCCTGCGGGGAGAATTCGGCGCCGAGGCCCGGGAGGCGTTTCAGGAGATCGTGCGGTCTATCCTCATCAACGAGAGCGTCTTTATGCCGCTGCGCCACGGTATTCTCCCCTTGGAATGGGAAAACAAGATGATGTACTCTGAGTTCTGGGTGGACCCGGATGCGGAGGAGGACCGGGAGCAGGGTGGAAAGTCGGGTAGAGGGGGGAAAATCCAGTTCCTCTTTAAGCTGGATATCCAGGGCCTTGGCTTTCTGGACATGACCCTGGCTGCCCGGGAGGGCCAGGTGGACCTGGCGGTGTTTGGTCCGGACGCCGTGGCGGCCCACCAAGACCAGATCGCCCAGGATCTGAAGGATATCCTGGCCGACCACGGCCTGGACGGTAGGAGCGTGCGGGTGACCAAGAGCCAGCGGCCGCTGGCCATCACCGACGTGTTTCCGGATCTGTTTGAAGGGAAGCGAAGTGTGAATGTTAAGATCTGATCAGGGACAGGCAAAGCGAGCCGTGGCACTTCGCTACGGCGCCGACGACGGAGCGCCGGTGATTGTGGCTTCCGGTATGGGCAACCTGGCGGAAAAAATTGTGGAGGTGGCCTCAGAGAATGGCGTGCCTGTCTATGAGGACAACTCCCTGGCTACGGTCCTCTCCCAGATGGAACTGGGGAAGGAGATTCCAGAGGAGCTCTATGAAGCGGTGGTAGAGATCTATCTCTACTTTTTGAATTTTGATCCTGCTGACCCGGAGAAGTATCAGCGGGAGCGGCAGGCGCGTCAGCAGGGGGGAGAGCATCATGGCGTATAAGTATCTTGTCCTGGACAGCCTGGGCAGGCCGGTGGCACGGTGTATGTCACCGGAGGGCCTAGACGCGCCGGTGTGGCGGCTGGAGGCGAGCGACGAAGATCTGGAGCGGATCTTATCCCATAAGAACGTCACACTGGTGGGCACTTCGGAGGAATGGGCTGCCGCCGAAGGGCGGATTGTGCGTCACGAGGGAAACCAGGTGTGGGTAGAGGCCGTCCGGGAACTGGACGGTACGGTACGGGAGAACTTGAGGATGCCGGTCCAGTTCCAGAGCTTTCTCTATCCCGTCTCCGGCGGTTGGAAAGGGCGCCGGCTCATTCTGAGCCGGGACCTAAGCTGCGGCGGTGTGGCGTTTTACTGTGCGCAGGACCTGGGAAATGGGGAAATCGCCCAAATCGTAGTGCCGGTGACATCTCAGCCTCTCCTGTTGAAGCTGAAGATTTTGCATCAACGGCCAAGTTCAGAACCAGTCCCCCTCTATGCGGCAGAGTTTGTGGATCTGCTCCGGGAAGAGGAGAGCATGATACGGGAAGCAGTATTTAACATTCAGCTCCGCTATCCGGCAGAGCCGGGCCGGGGTACCCCGTCCAGTGGAGATACCGGAAAAGAAGAAAGGAAGTAAAGGGACATGAAGGGGAGATTTCGGCGAATTGGCGCATTCCTGCTGCTGGCCATGCTGGCGGCCATGATGCCCCAGACAGCCCTGACTGCCGTGGCGGCAAGCTATACGGAGCCCTATCTGAACCAGATGGTGGGTTGGGGCTTCATGCGCGGCGACATCGATGGGAACCTGAATCCGGACAACGACATCACCCGGGCGGAGTTTGTTACCATCATCAACCGGGCCTTTGGCTATGAGAAGATGGGGAGCACGCCCTTTACTGATGTGAAAGATACCGACTGGTATGCCGAGGATGTGGCCATCGCCTATACAGCGGGGTATATTAACGGCACTTCGGCCAGCACCTTTTCGCCTCTTGCGGAGATCACCCGGGAAGAGGCGACGGTCATCCTGGCCCGGAACCTGATGATGCAGCCGGCGGTGGGGGAGAACACCGACTTCACTGACGGCCGAGAGCTGAGCAACTGGAGCAGCGGTCTGGTGAGCACGGCGGCTGCCTACAACCTTATCTCCGGCTATCCGGACGGTAGCTTCCGGCCTCAGGACCCCATCACCAGGGGTGAGGTGGCCATCATGGTCACCAATGCCATCGGCACTCCGGTCCAGGAGCCGGGAGAGCATACCCTGGGCAATGTTTACGGCAACGTGGTCATCACTGATTCCGGCATTACCCTGCGGGATACCACTATCGCCGGAAACCTTTACATTACCGCTGGTGTGGACTTGGGCGACGTGCACCTGGAGAACGTCACCGTGCTGGGTGAGATCGTAGTCAGCGGAGGTGGTGTCAGCGAGGGCGGCGATGACAGTATCGTCCTGCGCAACGTGGACGCCCCCAAGCTCATCGTGGACAATATCAAGAACCAGCTGGTTTCCCTCCGGGTGGAGGGCGATGGTGTCATCACCACCACCAGTGTGCGTACCGACAGCTACCTGGCGGACAACACCCCGGCGGGTTACGGCCTGAGCCGCATCGAGCTGGACGGCGAGGAAGGACGCAGCCTGAAGCTGGCGGGCAACGTCAAAGAAGTGGTGAACCTGACGCCCAAATCCAGCATCGGTGTGGCTGCCGGCGAGGTGGATACCATCACCGTGGATGAAAAAGCCACCGGGTCCACCCTGAGCATCACCGCCGGTGCTCAGGTGGGTAATGTGAATCTGGACGTGGCCACTACTGTCACGGGCGACGGCGACATCGCCAACCTGACGGTGAACGCCGACGGCAGCACGGTCTCCATGCTGCCCGACCAGATCGTGGTCCGCCCGGGTGTCACTGCTACCATTGACGGAGAGCAGATGGACAGCGCGGCGGCGGCGGAGTCCTCCGCCGACCCCCGGCTGCTGGCGGGATATCCCGAGATCACGGATCTTGCGCCCACCAGCGCCACGGCCAGCTTCAGCGCCAATAAGCGGGGCACCGTCTACTGGGCCATCACCTCGGTGACCGACGGCTCGGTGGGGGTGGATGACCTCATCAACCCCCAGTCCTACGCCACCACCATCGTCAAGCAGGGCACTGTGACCCTGGGCGGCTCCAACCAGCCCGGTACCTCCAAAATCAGCGGACTGACCTCCGACGGCTCCTACTACCTCTCCACCGTCTTTGTGGACGCCCGAGGGGACCAGAGCCCTTTGAAGGTCATCTCCTTCACCACGCCGGACAACACAAAGCCCGACTTCGCTTCCGGCTACCCCTACCTCTCCAAAATCACCAACATCTCCGCCCAGGTGACGGCCATGCCCACCAAGACCTGCCGCTTGTACTGGGCGGTGCTGCCCAAGGGCTCCGCAGCCCCCACGGCCAGTGACTTTAAGGCCAACGCCGTCACCGGCAACCTGGGCTTCGGCACCCTGGACGTGACCAAGAACACCCCTTACTCCTTCGACGTGAACAGCGTGCCCCTGGAGGAGCTGGAGAGCTATGACCTCTATCTGTGGCTCACGGATGTGGACGGCGCCCAGAGCTCGGCGGTGAAGAAGCTGAGCTTCACCACCGTGGACAAGACGCCCCCGGTGTTTAACACTGAGCCCACCATCAACAAGGTGGATAAGACCTCCGTGGGTATGTATGCCAATCTGAACGAGGCCGGCACCCTGTATTGGGTGGTGGTAGCCCAGGGCGAGGAGTACCCCAAGCCCCTGGCGGGCCAGTCCGGCGCGGTGGATTTGGCCAGTGACACCGCCAAGCTCCAGGCCTCGGCGGGCATGAACGCCCTCAAGAGCGGCAAGGTGAGCATGACCGAGGGCAAGGATGTGACCTTCACCATTAGCGGTCTGGAGGCGGAGAAGGCCTACGATCTCTATTATGTGGCCCAGGACAAGGCGGGCAACTACTCCGCCACGGTGAAGAAGATCACCATTCACACCGCCGATCCCAACGCCCCCACCGTCACCCAGGAGTTCACCAAGTACAACGGAACGGATACCACCACGCCCCTGCCCAATACTGACATCCGTCTGGTGTTCAGCGAGGCGGTGCGGGATGCCGCCACCAATACAGAGCTGACCAAGCTCTATGAGGATGCCACCCAGGCTGGTTCAGGGGATTCGGATGCCCGGAACAAGATGGCAAACTTCCTTCGCAACAGCATCAAGCTGTATGTAGATACCGGTAATGGTCGGCCTGAAACGGTGCCTGAGGCTACCTCTGGGACGGATAAGGAAAAGGACGAGTGGGTCATCGATTACCGCTACGCTGAGATTACCATGGAGGAAGGCAAGACGGTGGTTACCTTCCCTACCCAGACGACTGCAGCCACCAGTGCTCTAAATCTGCAAAGCGGTGTAAAGTACTATTTTGAGATTGAGGCGGGTACCATCGCGGACACGTCGGAGACTAAAAATATTATGGGAAAGACGCCGTTGGACCCCTTCAAGACGGTCTTTGCTATTGTAAATCTGAGCAATCCCAATGTCACTAGTCTGGGACTGAGCGATAAAGACGAGGATGAAAACCGTGTGGATGTGAGCTGGACTCTGACCCCCACCACTACGGAGAGTACGGCGGACAGCGTGGACTGGGATATGGTCATCTGGTCGGATACCAGCGTGAAGTTCGAACTCTATTACCGAGATACGGAGCCCGGGGGACAGAAGGACTGGAAACTGCTGGGGTCGGAGAGCATTACCGTCCCAGGCGGTACGGAACGGGTGGGCGTCAGCCTGACCCGGCATTTTCTGGATCGCTCCAACAACCCTGATTTCGCACAGCTCAACACTCTGAAGGAGAGCGCCAAATACGAATACGCCATCCATTTCACCCAGATCGGTACGCTGACGGACCCGGAAACCTGGAGCCAGCGGGTCCGGATCGGGGTCAACATTCTGGCGGGTACGACCAATGACCTGAGCGCCCTGGCCAACAACCTCTCGGAAGACAACTACGAAACCATGCTCAAAGAGGGGTTGACCAACATCGGACAGCCCTCCGACTTCACTCTGACCAAGCAGTTCAGCGACCAAACGCCTCCCCGGTTTGCCAGTGGTCGCCCGACCTTTACGGCGGGTTCCTCGGCGGTGAACATGTCCCTGATGCTGGACCGTGAGGGAACGGTGTACTACCTCATCGCGCCTGCCGGTACGGTCACCACCGAGGGTAAGGATACCGGCGGCAAGGATGTGAGCTTTGGCAAGGATAACGCAGGTGATCTCCCCCACGCCGGCGAGTACGACAGCGGTAACTTCCGCTATGACTATACCTTTACCCAGCCGGATACCCTGAACATCATTGAAGCGGACAAACTGACCAGTTCCATTTACAAGCATGGTACAGTGTCGGTAGGCACCATCGAGGAGACAGAGCTGGTGGATGGGCTCCAGCCAAACCAGGATTATATCGTCTACTTTGTCATCCAGGGCAGATCCAACCAGAGTTATTCCCAGGTTTATGCTTATTATTTCCGGACCGATGAGGTGGAGGTGCCCTACATCACGCTGGAGGCCCTGAACCCGGAGGTGGCTTTCACCACCAGTGAGGATGCGGATCTGGACTACGCCCTCTTTGCCCCCAAGCAGCTGCCCAGCCAGTTTACCACCAAGAGCATCTCCTACAAAGTGTCCAGTACGTCGGGGGATGAGACAAAGACCATGACATGGCTGGAGGCCATGTTGGAGACCTATGATGCCTCCACCGGCGAGTCCTACTTCGACCACTATGCCAGTGAGCCGGATAAATTGACGGTCCAGCAGATTATCCAGCGGCAGATCACCAGCGGTGGTACCCCGGTGGATACCGGTGATATGACCACAACCAAGGAAAAGTCGCAGGTTGTGGACTTCACCGATGCCATGAAGAGCGAGAATGCGGACAATGCCACTTACTTCTACTGCCTGGCCACCGCCAAAAATATTCTGGGAAGTGGATACTCCTTCAAGGCAGTGGAGAACGTCCACATCCGGGACAAGGAACCTCCCTATCTTATTTATGTAGGCGCTACCATCCAGCAGGGCTCTTCCAAGGGTGTCTACTCCGGGACGCTGACCTTGACCTTCAACGAGCAGGTCTACTATATGGACAAGGTGAGCGGCGGCAGCGGCGCCGACTCCAACACGCTGCGTCCGGTGGTGGCCAACCCCTACGGTGATACCAAGGACTATATCTCCATCATCGCCGCTTCGGAGCTGACAGGCGGCACCTTCACGACCGCCGGCTACAGCACTACGCCCACCAATACCTTCACCATTAAATTTACAGACATTGCCAACGGGGCCAGCATCATTTTCTCCAACAAGGGATTTGTGAGCGACGCCTCGGAAAACAGCATTGCCACACCCTTCATCATTCAGTTCCAGGAAGGTGCGAGCGGAGTGGAAGGCTTCGTACAGGCGGGCAAGTTCGTGGTGATCTCGGGAGATTACCGCCCCACCAAATAAGGTGAGACCTGCCCGGAGCCCGGAGCGGGGGGAAATTCCGTTCCGGGGCTCCCCTTTGCCCAAGGAGGTTTTGATATGACACAGCGAACCATCAACAGAGTATTGGCTCTGTTTCTGACACTGGCCATGCTGAGCACCTCTGTTCCAGTGTCGTGGGCAGCAGAGGTGGACGAGCCCCAAACGGAGGAGCCGCCCCAGGAGACCAGCTATACCATCACGCTGCCCACCAGCTTCCCCACGATGAAGGTCGGGGAGGAGAAGACGCTCACCGCTACCATCGCTCCGGCCCTGTCAGAGGAACAGCTGGAAGGGTTGAACGTCACATGGAATACGGAGAACAACTATGGCCGTATTTCCATCCAGAAAAATGAAGATGATCCTCTTACAGTGACCATCAAGGCGGAAAAGACTGCAGAGACCACCGTTACTGTGCCTGTTACTGTGACCGCCACTACCGAGATCAATGGAAAGCCGGTGGGGCCGGCCACGTGCCAGGTGGAGGTGGCGCCCACCGATCCTGCCAGTGTCACCATTACCAATGGTGACCAGGTGGAGATGGAGCGGAACGGCTCTCTGACCCTGAAGGCCGAGGTGTTGCCTGATACAGCGGATCAGACGGTCAAGTGGCGCAGCAGTGACGCGGCAATCGCTACCGTGGACGAGAATACAGGACTGGTCCAGGCGGGAAATACGCCGGGGACCTCTGTCATCACCGCCTCCTCCGGCACCTATGATGACACCTGCACCGTGGTGGTTCGGGGCATCGTTCTGGACAAGACCTCCCTCTCTCTGAAGGAGCGGGATACCTATACCCTGTCTGTCACGGCCTATGGCGGTGACTTGGAAAAGAAGACGGTGACCTGGAGTTCTTCTGATCCCAATGTGGTGACAGTATCCAACGGCTATCTCTATGCCAAGGCGGAGGGGACGGCCGTTATCACTGCCTCGGCCGGCACGGCCTATACAGCCACCTGTGAGGTCACGGTCAAGCGCAACACCGCCGACATCATTACCGCGTCGGTGGACGCCGGGGCGCCGCTGAGCTTTTCCAGCATCCAGTCCCGGATTCAGACCCAGGCCAGCAATGTGCTGGGCCGCTCCCTGAGCTACATCAGCGGCCTGTCGGTGTCCACCAGTCAGGGCACCCTCTACTACCGCTACCAGTCCGACAGCGATACCGGCGCGGGAATCGGCACCGGTGAGCGCTATTACGTCAGCCCCTCCCTGGGCCAGATGGCCATCTCGGACATCTATTTCGTGCCTAAGGCCGATTTCAGCGGCACCGCTGTTATCAACTACACCGGCTATGCCGACGGCACCACCTTCTTCCAGGGCACCATCGAGGTGACCGTGGCCGAACTGGAGGAGATCACCTACTCCACCACCAGCCAGAAGGCGGTCCAGTTCAACGTGGACGACTTCAACCGTATGTGCCGCAGCCGCACGGGCCGGGACGTGAGCTATGTGGTCTTTGCTCAGCCCGACAGCAGCCAGGGCACCCTCTATTACGGCTATGTCTCCGCCCAGAACTACGGCAGCAAGGTGGACGAGGCCAAGCAGTACCGCCGCAACGGCTCTCCCAGCCTGGCCGATGTGTACTTCGTGCCGGTAGGGAGCTATTCCGGCGAGACCTTGGTCACCTATACCGCTTACGACGTCAACGGCGACTCCTTCCGGGGCAGGGTGAAGATCCGGGTGACCGAGACCTCCGCCACCGGAGACCTCAGCTACTCCATCTCCCAGGGCGGCAAGCTCACCCTGGCCGATGGCGACTTCAACGATCTGTCCAAGAACGTTACCGGCTACGCCCTGGACTATGTCCGCTTCACCCTGCCTGCCTCCTCCAAGGGCACCCTCTATTACAACTATACCAGCAGCGGCGGCTATGACAGCCGGGTCACCGAGTCCCAGAGCTACTACCGCTCCTCCTCCCCCTATCTGCGGCGGGTCACCTTCGTGGCGGCCTCCGACTATACCGGCACCGTGAGTCTGAGTTTCACCGCCTGGGACATCAAGGGCAACCAGTTCTCCGGCACGGTGTCGATCTCGGTGGGGAAGGTCGGCAAGGGCGACATTCGCTACTCCGCTTATGAGGGCGGCAGGGTGACCTTTGACGACAGCGACTTCAACGCCCTGTGCCGGGACCTCACCGGCAGCACCCTGAAGTACGTCCGCTTTACCTTGCCGTCCTCGTCGGAGGGCACCCTCTACTACAATTACAGCAACGGCAACTACGACAGCAAGGTGACCGCCTCCCAGAGCTACTACCGCTCCTCCAGCCCCTACCTGGATAAGGTGACCTTCGTGCCCAAGAGCGGCTTTACTGGTACCGTATCCATTGACTTTACGGGGTACAGCACCAACGACGAGAAGTTCGAGGGCACCGTGGAGATCGGGGTGGACTCCCGGAGCGATCAGATTGCCTATACCGTCCGCTATGGTGGCACCGTTACCTTTGACGACGGCGACTTCGATTCCCTGTCGGAGGACCTGACCGGCCAGCGGCTGCGCTATGTCCGCTTTGAACTGCCCTCCTCCTCCAAGGGGACCCTTTACTACGACTATGATGACGGCGAGTACGAGAGCAAGGTGACCGCTTCCAAGAGCTACTACCGCTCCGGAAACCCCTATCTGGACAAGGTGACCTTTGTCCCCGATGAGAACTTCGCCGGAACCGTCAGCATCGACTTTACCGGTTGGAACACCAACGGAGAAAAGTTTGAGGGCACCGTGGAGATCACGGTAGAGGCCCCCGCCGGCCCCACCCTCATCACCTACACCACCGCCTACGCCCCCGTCACGTTCCGGGCGCAGGACTTCACCGCCGCCTGCAGCGACCGTGGTCTGGGCACGTTGAAGTCGGTGCAGTTCACCTCTCCCAGTAGCTCCTACGGCCACCTCTATTACCGGTACACCGATCTGAGTGACACCGGTACTGAGGTCCGGTCTAGCACCACATATTACCCTGACAGTACCCCCAACCTCTCTGAGGTGACCTTCGTGCCTAAGTCAGGCTATCAGGGGACTGTTACAATCGCCTATACAGGAACCGACAGTCGAGGCAATACCTACCAGGGGCAAGTCCAGATCAGGATACAGCCCAATACCAACTCCAGATATTTCTACGATATGTCCAACGCCAGCTGGGCGGTATCCGCAGTAGACCTTCTCTATGAAAACGGTGTAGTCACGGGAACGGGCAGCGGAACCTTTGGCCCCAACCTCCAGATCACCCGGGGCGATTTCGTGCTCATGCTCTGCCGGGCTTTTGATCTACAGGCTACCGGCGGTGTGGGTTTCCCCGACGTGCCGGCCGGTAGCTATTACGCCCAGGCGGTGACCACGGCTCAGGTCCTTAACATCGCTGATGGTTATCCGGATGGCGGTTTCCATCCCACAGATCCGCTCACTCGGCAGGATGCTATGGTTTTCCTGAAACGTGCTATGCAGGCGGCGGGCTGGAGTATGGATGCCGGAAACACCGCACTGCTGTACAGTTACCCGGATGGCGGGACGGTAACACCCTATGCCCAGGATGCGATGGCCACTATGGTCTCCTACGGTATCATCACTGGGACCTCGGATGGTCTCCTTTCTCCTCTAGAAAGAATGACCCGTGCCGAAATGGTCGTGGTCCTGGCACGGGCACTGACCATTTAATACAGATTGTAAAAGGATCACCATCGTGGCACCAGTGTTACGATGGTGATTCTTCCATTTTAGAATAATAAAAGGTAAAAGTCCAAAAAATGAGATGTTAAAATATACTATTAGTTATATATGGGAATAAGTAATTAAAAGTTCGGAATCGTTATATTAGAACTTCGAAGGAAAATAATACAAGTTTCGAAATGGAAGTTAAAAAGTAAAATTGTCAAAATGACAAGAGCAAAGATAGCACACATAGAAAAACAGTGCACAAGAGAAAAAAATCATTTTTTTTAAGCATATGCACTTGAAAAAATTACAGAAATAATCTAGAATAAATTCTATAGTGAAAAATATAACTTTTGTGCGGTACAGGATCTGACAAAAGAGGAAACGACCTTTTCCATTGATTGGGAAAAGTTGAGTATTTATGGATAATTAGTCAGATTTCGGCTGGAAAACGAGGTAAAAAATAATGGATTCGATCATGCAAGCCTCAGATGTGATGATGCGGCGCTCGATGGAATACCTGTGGACAAAGCAAAGCTGCATATTGGATAACATTGCAAATGTTGAGACACCTGGCTACAAAACAAAATATGTTACATTTGAAGAATCACTGGAAGATGCCATCCGCTCCGCGGTCCAGAAGCAAGGCGGCGGTGTCTCTTCGGTCCGACAGGCCATTGAGGATGCAAGCATTCAGGTCCTGGAGGCAGAGGAGAGCACACGAATGGATGACAACGGTGTCAATATCACGGAGCAGGCAGTTGAACTGGCCAGGAATGGGTACCAGCTACAATATGTGATGGACGCTATCTCCAGTGATTTTTCTTTGCTTCGTAAGGCAATCGGCGGTTAAAGGGAGGGAGCGACATGGCCTTTCTTAGTTCTATGAATGTGGTCGGATCTGGATTGACTGCCCAACAGTTCCGGCTGGATGTAATTTCGGAAAATATCACCAATATGTCCACCACCCGCACCGAAGCAGGCGGGCCTTACCGCCGGAAGATAGTTGTGCTGGAGGAGGCGGGCGCTCAGACCCCGTTCCAGGCCGCGTTGGCGCGGGCCAGAGGTGAGGAGGTCCAGAACCAGCAGGGCGGTGTCCGCGTGGCTGAGGTGGCGGAAGATCCCTCTGACTTCAAGCTGGTCTATGCTCCTACTCACCCGGATGCGAATGCGGATGGCTATGTGGAGATGCCTAATGTGGACCTGGTGAAGGAGATGGCCGATGCCATGGCGGCAAATCAGGCCTATTCTGCAAATGTAACCGCTTTCAATGTGCTCAAGCAGGTTACTGCCAAGGGACTTGAGATTGGGAAATAAGCCGTAAGTGGGGTGAAGCGGAATGAGTATGGAACTACAGACAATGGCGGCCATTCGTCCCCTGTGGGAGAACGCCGCAGCGGGAGGGACCACGAGCGTCGGTCAGATAGATGGACCGGCGCTTCCCTTTGCAGATGTATTTCAGTCGGCGATTGAGAACGTACGGGAGACCGATGCGATTTACAGAGAGAAAGAGTATCTTCTGGCGACCGGACAGTTGGACAACCCTGCGGAGGTGACCATTGCGGCTACCGATGCGTCTACGTCGCTGGAACTGCTGATACAGCTGAGAAATCGAGCACTGGATGCATACAGCGAATTGATGCGCATCAGCATGTAATATAGAAAGAAGTAACCCGTGAGCGGAGGCTGGGACTGTGCAGGAGAAGGTAAAGGGCTTTCTGAGCAAGGGAAAGCAGTGGTGGTCAGGCACCGGGAAGAAAACAAAAATACTGTTGGGTGCAGTCCTGCTGGCGATGCTGGTAGTCATTGCTGTCATCGTGGCAGTGAGCATGAACCGTCCCTATGTCACGCTGTTCACTGAGCTCAACCAGACGGACATGTCCGCCATCGTGACCTATCTCTCCGACAATGGTGTGACTGATTATAAAGTAAGCGGAGACAACACCATTCTGGTGCCGGAGGATCAGGAGGCACAGCTGAAGGCGGCACTGCTGACCGAGGGCTACCCCAGTTCGGGTTTTGCCTACTCCACCTATTTTGACCATGTGGGCAGTCTGACCACCGAGGCTGAGCGGAATCAGTTGGTGCTCTATGAGCTTCAGGACCGCACTGCGGCGGTCATCCGCAGCATGGACGGTGTGAAGGATGCAGTGGTCCAATTTACCCCTGGCGAGGACCGGACCTATGTGCTGGACAGCGGCAATGTGGTGGAGGCTTCTGCCTACGTCATGGTGACCATGAAGGACGGTATGAAGCTGGATTCCACCCAGGCTCAGGGTATCCGCAATCTGGTCAGCCGGTCGCTGCAGGGCCTGAAAGTGGACAACATCAGCATTGTGGATGCCTACGGCAACACCTATTCCCCGGAGAACTCCCTCACTGATATCCAGGATACATCCGCTCTCAAGCTGCAGCTGGAGGAGCAGGTCAATAACAGTGTGCGTACCAATATCATGCAGGTACTTACACCGCTGTATGGCGCCGATAACGTTCGGGTGAGCGTTAACAGCACCGTGAACGTGGACCGGACCTATACCGACTCCACCGACTACAGCCTGGAGGACTGGGCTACAGGCAGCGATGACGGCATCATCGGCAAGCGCATCTGGGACGATGAGATCGTCCGAAATGACGGTACTGATACTGCCGGCGGTGCGGCCGGTACCGAGTCCAACGCTGACCTGAGTACCTACGTGGAACAGGAACAGCAGGTGGATGGCACAGAACAGGTGGTCTCCAGCTCCGGTGAGAGCGACCGCCTGGTGGACACCACCAAGCAGCAGGTGGAGCATGTTTCCGGGTACATCTCCGACATTATGGTGTCGGTTACCATCAATCAGTCTGCCGCCGGCGGAGTGGACGAGACGGATCTCTATCCTCACATCGCCCGGGCGGCCGGCATCGGCGAAGACGTCCAGGACCAGAAGATCCATGTCCTTATTGCCCCCTTCTATCAGGAGAACACCGACGTGGTGGTCCCCGGCGTCCCGTCCGCGATCCCCATGTGGGCGATCCTGGCGGCGGGCGGAGGCCTGCTGGTCTTTGTGGTGCTGCTGGTGGTCTTCCTCCTGCTGCGCCGGCGGAAAAAGCGGAAGCAGGCGGCCCAGCTGGCCGATCAGATGGCTCAGATGATGCAGAACGCTCCGGCAGCTACCCAGGTGGTGCCGGAGGGGGCTGACATCATGGATATGGACACTGAGAAGAGCATGGAGCTGCGGAAGGATGTGCGCAAGTTTGCCGAGGAGAACCCGGAAATTGCAGCGCAGATGGTAAAGGCCTGGCTGCGGGAAGGGGATAGTGTGGAATGAGCGAGACAGTCTCCGTCGCACAGAGCGGCGGCAGCCCGGTGAAGCTGACCCGGCAACAGAAGGCGGCTGCGGTTATCGTTTCTCTGGGTACGGAAAAGGCCTCCCAGCTCTATCAATATATGGACCCTGAGGATGTGGAGCAGATCACTCTGGAGGTGGCCCGCCTGGGTTATCTGGACTCGGCCACCACCGAGGAGGTCCTGAAGGAATACTACCAGATGTGCCAGACCAACAAGGCGGTGACCGAGGGTGGTCTGGAATATGCTAGGGCGGTGCTGGAGAAGGCCTACGGCGCCCAGGCGGCGGAAAGCCTGCTGGAAAAGGTGACCAAGTCCCTCAAGAACCGGGAATTCGCCTTCCTCAACAAGGCGGATGAGAAGTCCCTGTACGCCGCCCTCCAGCACGAGCGGCCTCAGACCATCGCCCTGGTCCTCTCCTACGTGGACCCGGAAAAGTCGGCTGCTGTCATCGAAGAGCTGGACCCAGACCGGCAGATGAAGGTGGTGGAGAACATCGCCAACATGGAGAGTGCCTCTCCTGCGGCGGTAAAGATCATTGAGGCCGAGATGGAGAAGAAGTTCACCAACCTGATGGCCACCAACAATGTGAAGGTGGGCGGTGTGGACTATGTGGCCAGCATCATGAATAATCTGGATCGGTCCAGTGAAAAGAGCATCTTCGATCGCCTTACTGCCCACAATGCCGAACTGGCCGACGAGATCCGGAAACGGATGTTTGTTTTCGAGGACATCATCAGCATGGACGACAGGTCGGTGCAGCGCTTTGTTCGAGACTGCGATCCCAGGGATCTGGTCCTGGCCCTCAAGGGCAGCAACGCCGAGGTGGCCAACAAGATCTTTGCCAATATGTCCACCCGTATGGCGCAGAGCATCAGAGACGACCTGGAGATCACCTCCAATGTCCGCATCCGGGATGTGGAGGAGGCCCAGCAGCGCATCGTTTCCATCATCCGCGACCTGGAGGAAAAGAACGAGCTGATTATCATCAAGGGCGGAAAGGACGATATCATTGCCTAATATCTTCAAAAGCTTCCTGAAGCCGGCGGTGGATCAGTACATATTTCCCACTATGGACGAGGTGACGGTAGAGGAGCCGGAAGTGGAAGTGCCTCAGGCGTCCGTGGAGGAGCCAGAGGAAGACGCCGAAGGGGAAGCTGTCAGCCCGGAGGAACAGGAGGAGCAGTCCAGCGCAACCTCAGTCATCAGCTTTGCCAAGGTCCAGGCCGACGAGATCCTGGCCGATGCCAGACGGCAGGGCGAGGCCCTCCTGGAGGAATACCGGAAACGGGCCGAGGAGGAAGCCGCCCAGGCCAAAGAGGATGCCAGAGAAGAGGGCTATCGCCAGGGCTACGGAGAGGGACTCCGGAAGGCCCAGGTGGAGGGCCAGAGCAAGCTGGAGGAGCAGGAGCGCCGCCAGGCCCAGGAGGTCAAGACCTTCCTGGAGCAGGCCTCTGCCGCTAGAGACGACATGCTGGATGAGACTCGGGACGAGCTCCGGGACCTGAGTATTGCCGTCGCGGAGAAGGTCATCCACATCAGTCTCAAGAGCAGCCAAGGGGTCATTGCCCGAATGATTCAGGTGGCTACCGAGAAGCTCAAGCGCCGTGAGTGGGTCCACATCTACGTGGGGGGCTGCGGCGCCAAGGAACTGGCCCAGATCACGCCGGAGCTCATGCGCTCCCTGGCTGGGCTCTCAGAGCACATCAAGATCATTCCCATGCAGGAGGACGAGTCGGGCACCTGCATCATCGAAATGCCCGACGAGATCATCGACGCCAGCGCATCCACCCAGCTCCAGAATATCCGGGAGCTGTTGAGCCAGGGCTGAATGGAACATGCGGGAGCAAGGAGGCGAGGGAGATGTTCCAGAAGCTGATTCAGCAGGTCAAGGAAGCCGAGACCATCAGCTACACCGGAAAGATCGAGAACATTGTGGGCATGTCCATCGAGGCCTCCGGCGGCCGGGCGGCAGTTGGGGACATCTGCCAGATCTACAACGGCAGCTCCGGTGGACAGGTGATGGCCGAGGTGGTGGGCTTCAAGGACGACCACATCCTCCTCATGCCTTACTCCGACATGAGTGGCATCTCCGCCGGGAACTTTGTGCGGAATACAGGCCGGCGCCTGAGCTTGATGATGGGTCCCTTTCTGAAGGGGCGGGTCATCAACGCCCTGGGACAGCCTATCGACGGCAAAGGTCCCTTTTCCGGCGGCACCCTCTTCTGTGTGGAGAACAACAACTACATCAACCCCATGACCCGTCCCCCTATCCGGGAACGGATGGAGTTCGGCGTGAAGGCCATCGACAGCATGCTCACCATCGGCAAGGGACAGCGTATCGGTATCTTTGCGGGTTCCGGTGTGGGCAAGAGTACCCTCATGGGTATGATCGCCAAAAATGTGAAGGCCGACATTAACGTTATCGCCCTGGTAGGCGAGCGTGGCCGCGAGGTGCTGGAGTTTATGGAGAAGGACCTGGGACCTGAGGGCATGCGCCGGTCGGTGCTGGTGGTGGCAACCTCAGACCAGCCGGCCATGCTGCGCAAGCAGTGCCCGACGGTGGCCACAGGCATTGCGGAGTACTTCCGGGACCAGGGCTATGACGTACTGCTGATGATGGACTCTCTCACCCGGTTTGCTATGGCCCAGCGGGAAATCGGCCTGGCTGTAGGAGAGCCGCCGGTGTCCCGGGGCTACACCCCCTCCATCTACGCCGAGCTACCAAAGCTCCTGGAGCGCAGCGGAAACTTTCAAAAGGGCTCCATCACCGGAGTCTACACCGTGCTGGTAGAGGGTGATGACACGAATGAGCCCATTGCCGATACCGTTCGTGGTATCCTGGACGGGCACATCGTTCTCTCCCGAAAGCTGGCCAACAGCAGCCATTTCCCCGCCATCGACATCGGTGCCAGCATCTCCCGACTGATGGCCGACATCGTCTCGGACGAACACAAGCGTCTCTCGGCTAAAATCCGGGATGTTATGGGAGTTTATGAGAAAAACTCCGATCTGGTCTCCATCGGCGCCTACAAGGCGGGTACCAACCCCAAACTGGACTATGCCCTGAGCAAGATTGACGGAATCAACGATTTTCTCACCCAGGGTGTGAATGAGGCCTTTACTTACGAACAGGATTTGGAGATCATGCGAAAGCTGCTGTAAAGGAGACGGCGCAGAGGATGAAAGAGGATGAAAAAGTTTCAATTTTCTTTGGATCATGTTTTAGATTATAAACAGCAGGTTCTGGAAGGGGTCCAGAATGAGCATGCCATCCTCATGCAGCGGGTCCGCAGTCAGGAAGCGCTCCTGGAGGAACTACGACAGCGCTATCAGGACTGCAACCGGGAGTTCCGGGAGGCCGAGGCGACCGGAATCACGGTGGCTGAGGCTATGCGGCTGGAGAGTGGGCTCCGGTTCTGGGAGAACGAGATCGTGAAAAACGAGAAGATTCTGGCTCAGTACCAGAAGGAAGCCGAAGAAAAGCGCAAACAGGTGGTGGCTGCCCGGCAGGACACTGCCTCTCTGGAGAAGCTCAAGGATAAGAAACATCTGGCCTATCAACAGGAGGTCCAGAAGGGCGAGGAACAGTTTATCGAAGAACTGGTAGCCTCTCGTCGGGTCGTAATAGCGGCCAGTTGAACGGAACAGAAAGTGAAAGGAGGTGAAAAAGATGGATCAGAATAGTATGCTGCTCCAGATGGCCTACATGGCGGTCCAGTCCGCTCAGAACACCTTGCCACAGAGTACCGGCACCAAGAAAGGTGACGGAGGACAGGATTTCCGCACCCTGTTGGATGAGAAGCGGACGGCGCTGAACGGGCAGAAGGAACAGCCAGCAGAGGGCAAGGAGGAGCAGAAGACGGAGCTTTCAGCGGATGCGCTGGTCGCTCAGGCGGCAGTACTGACCCAGCCCGTCGTAATCCCTGCGGCAGCGGTGGTGGTTACCGGAGAGGAACAGACCCAGCTGGTGAACGCTCTGACGGAACTCCCGACGGTGCCGGAAACCACTCAGGATGCACAGGTGGTTGTACCTGAGATGAATGCGGAGGCTACGGTCCAGGAGCTCCAGGCAGAACAGCCGGCAGAGCCGGTTGTGCAAGCCCTGCCTGAGGAACCGGAAAAGGCGGTGGAAACACCCGCGACTGATACGGAAGCGCCGGTGGAGGAGACAGTCTCCACGCCCCAGATGGAGCAAAGCAGCGCCCCTCAGAGTGAAGAGGAGAGCAGCAGCCAGGACCGTCCAACGTCGGAGAACGGTGAAGATGTTCGGACCAACGACTACGAGGTTCTGACATCCCAGTCCGGTACAGCGGAGCGGCCTCTGTTCCGGGAAAGCGTGAGCATGCCCCAGCGAGTGGGTGACGCCCCAGTGCTGGACACCCAGTCCGGCGACATGGACGCCAAGCTGACCAAGGAACTGACCTCCGCTCTGGATGCCGGTACACAACGGCTGGAACTGAAGCTTACGCCTGAACGCCTGGGCAACGTGGTAGTAGAGATGTCCCGCACACCGGAAGGCGTACTCCACGTGGTGCTCCACACCGAGAACGAGCAGGCGGCCAAGCTTCTGGCCGAGCACGCCGACACCCTGGGGATGATGCTTCAGAGTGGCCAGCAGGGCGAGGTGCGGATCGAAGTCCAGCGGCCGGCTCAGAGCGAGCAGCCCTGGCAGCAGCCCGACCAGAATGGCGGACAGAGTGGTCAGGATGGGCGGCAGCAGCAGGAACAGCGCCGGCAGCCCGCCGATCCGGAGCGTTTTTTACAGCAGCTTCGGCTGGGCCTGATTACAACGGCCCAGTGAGAAAGGAGTGACACACGATGAGCAGCGATTTCATGCCCATGGCGCTGGACAGCCTGACCAGCGGCATCAGCGCCTACACAGCTAAGACCAGCGGGACGCCAACTGCGGAAGAGCTGGAGCGAATGGGCATCAATCTGGTGGATTCGGACAATAACATGGGGCTTCAGTTTGATGATTTCCTTCAGCTGATGGTCCAGCAGCTCCAGAATCAGACCATTGACAACACGGCGGACACCAGCGACATGCTCAACCAGTTGGTGCAGATGTCCACCGTGCAGATGCTCACCTCAGTGCAGGACAGCCTGGAGGCGCTGGTCAGCGCCAGTACCCTCAATTATGCGGCTTCGCTGGTGGGCAAGACGGTCACCGTGGGCCAGTATGATGAGGACGGCAACATCCAGGAGATCGTGGGCACCGTCACCGGTACAGGTACTTATCAGGGCACTTCTGTCATCTTTGTGGATGGCGAGATGTATGCCCTGAACGACATCATGGCGGTGGGCACCCTGCCCGATCTGCCGGAGCAGCCCAGTGAGGGCACCGAAGGCGGCGACGAAGCCGCCGGGGAGAGCGCACAGCAGAGCGTCGGGTGAGTGCAGCTGCCGAAGAGAGGCAGGTGACAGCGTGTGATTGACCGTATCGGGCGAATCCAGGGACTCCAGGGGGTCCAGGGCGGCACCTCCGCTGAAAAACGTGCGTCGGAAAAGACCGGCGGCGAGGCATTCGGTGCAGTGCTTCAGCGGGAACTGGAGCGGACCGAACCCCGGCAGGTGGCGTTTTCCAAGCACGCCATGGCGCGGGCGGAGGAGCGCGGTGTTGAGGTAACTGACACCCTACTGGACCGGCTCACCGACTCAGTGGAGCGGGCCCAGGCCAAGGGGGCAACCAATATCCTGGCGCTGGACCGCAGCCTGGCTTTTATCATCAACGTCCCCAACAGCCGGGTCATCACGACCATGTCCCAAGAAGAAATGAAAGAAAACATCTTTACCAACATCGACGGCGCCGTGATCCTGTGATACACAGAGGGCAGGACCGACAGGATGCCCTGGGGAGGGTCCGATTGACCGCTCCCCGGCGGCCCGCGATGTCGACAGCGAAAAAAGGAGATCTTGAACTATGGCTTTGACAGGAGCAATGAGCGCGGGAATTTCCGGGCTGAAGGCCCACATGGACGCCTTGACTGTGGTGGGCAACAATGTGGCCAACGTGAATACAGCCGGCTATAAGCCCGGCCGCGTCACCTTCAAAGAGAGCATTTATTCCACCCAGGCGGCCGGTTCTGACGGCACCGACACCGTGGGCGGCACCAACCCCCGCCAGACAGGCTACGGCTGCAGCGTGGGTACCATCGACCTGGACATGTCCTCCATGAACGTGGACTCCACCGGTAACGGCGCCGATGTGGCCATCCAGGGAGACGGCTTCTTCCTGGTGGGCGACAAGACCGGCGTGAGTCTGAACAATCTGAACAGCCTGATGCTTACCCGCGTGGGCAAGTTCCGGATCGACAACAACGGCTATCTCACCGATAACTACGGCAACATTGTCTACGGGTTTGCCACCTGTAATATGAATGGGAATAACAAGGATACTGCTGCCGGGCTGAATGGTGATGGCATTAGTACCCAATTGGTGCCTCTTCGTTTGCCCTTGGCGGCAAATGGAAAAGGTACAGATCCTGCAAATTCTTCTGTAGGAGATGCGATTTATCCCGGTGTTGACGGTAATGGTAATAATGATTATGGGACCTTTGATGATGCAGGCAGCGGTTATGAGTGCATTACTTACAACAGTCTGAGCATTGGCGCTGACGGCAAGGTGGTCTGTGTCAACGACAAGACCGGTGACCCGGTGACCATCGGCTACATCGCCATGGCCACCGTGCCCAACCCCGCCGGCCTCACCCACACTGAGGGCCCCTACTACAAGGCCATGGAGGGCGCCGGCAAGATGGCTATCAACACCGCCGGCGGCGCCTTGGCTGGACAATATCTCAACAACATGGCAGCTGATAATGCGAACGCTTCCATGGATACTCTGATTGGCAAGGGTTCCGACCTGCTCTCCGGTTTCCTGGAGCAGTCGGGCACCGACTTGGCAACTGAATTTGCCAACATGATCACCTACCAGCGCGGCTACCAGGCCAACACCCGGATCGTCACGGTGACCGACTCCATGCTGGAAGAGCTGGTCAACATGAAGCGCTGATCCATGGACACCTGAGCACTGGCCCCCCGCGGGGGCGGGCGCCCCCCCCCCGGCGGCCCACGTATATAAGGAGGACCCATGATCACATTGCAGAAAATGAACGGGGAGCGATTCCTGCTCAACCACAACCAGATCGAGTCTATCGAGCTCATCCCGGAGAGTAAAATCGTGATGATGAATCATGATTACTATCTTGTGCGAGATACGGTAGAGGAGATCATCCAGAAGATCGCGGAGTACAATGCCAAGGTGCAGGACATCCACCGGGAAATCTCTGTGACAAACCGGTGCTGACGAGAACGGTCGGCGTCAACACCGGACATAGATAGAAGGGATCGACGTTATGAATATCGTGTATTTGATCGGATTGCTCATGGCAATCTTCTTCACATTATTTGGTATCACCGTGGACCTGACCGCCACACCCCCCATTGTTTTCGATAAACTGGGCAACTTCTTTGATCTCTCAAGTCTTCTCATCGTGGTGTGTGGTACGCTGTCAGTGGTCATCGCGTGTTACCCGAAGCTGGCAAAATCCTTCCCCGCCCACATGAAGATCATGCTGCGGGCGAAGGCCTTTGATCCGGATATTTATGTGGAGAAACTAACAGAGCTGGCTCAGATTGCGCGAAAAAACGGCCTGCTGGCGTTGGAAGAGAAGGCCAACGAGCAGACGGATCCCTTCTTTAAGCAGGCCATTATGCTCATTGTGGATGCCAACGACCCCGACCGGGTACGCAGCATACTGGAAAACGATATTGAACAGACCTCTGCCCGACACCAGGAAGTGGTAGCCATGTATGAGCGGGGCTCCAATGCGGCGCCCGCCTTTGGTATGATTGGTACGCTGATCGGTCTGATCAATATGCTGAAGGGTTTGGACGGCGCGGACATGGAATCTCTGGGCCCCAATATGTCGGTGGCTCTGGTGACCACGTTTTACGGTTCTTTCCTCGCCCATGTGATCTTCAACCCCATCGCGGCCAATCTGACTGCCCGGGATGAGGAGGAAGTCCTCTGCCGGCAGATCATTGTGGAGGGCATCATGGCCATCCAATCCGGCGAGAATCCCAAGTTCCTGCGGGAGCGCCTGATGACCTTTATGCGCCAGAAGTCGCGCGAAGGCGGAGAGGGCGGACAGGCGAAGAAAGGGAAAAAGGGCCGGGAGAAGTGATAGCCCGGCGGCGTCGGGGAGTTGGAGTCAATGAAAAAAAAGAAAAGTGGCGGCGGCGGTGCCAACTGGATGGATACCTACGGCGACATGGTGACGCTGCTGCTGTGTTTTTTTGTCATGCTGTACTCCATGTCCAGCATGGATAAAGAGAAGTGGATCGCGTTGGTGGAGTCCTTTAACCCGGAAGCGGTGACGGAGTCTCAGCCGGGCGGCCATGAGGTGGGTACCGGATCGGGCATCACGCAGGCCGATGTGGACCAGACCATGGAGGAGCTCTATGAGACCATGGCCCAATACGTGTCCCAGTCCGGCCTGAGCGATAAGATCAGCCTGAGCCAGGGGAGTGGCTATGTGTTCATCTCCTTTGACGACACCGTGTTCTTCGATGGCGACAGCTATGTTCTCCGGGAAGACGGAAAGGCGGTGTTGGATGGGATCGCCCAGCCCATTGCGGAAGCGGCCGATTCCATCAATGAGATCCGGGTACTGGGCCACACTGCCCAGGCATCGCCGGATACACCCAATGATGTGACCGCGGACCGCTTTCTGGCGTCCAACCGGGCCACGGTGGTCACGATTTATCTCCAGGAGAAGAATATCATTGATCCGGCCCGGCTGATCAGCGTGGGCTATGGACAGTGGCGTCCTGTATCTAGCAACGACACCTCAGAGGAGCGTGCCCATAACCGCCGGGTGGAGCTGGTCATCAGCGGCCTGGAGCTGGATGGCAGCGCAGGCGACAGCGTGGAGGAGTACTATACCATGCGGGAAACGGCGGATGATCAGGATGCGGCGACGTAAACAAAAAGGGAGCAGAGTGATACCGATGTGTCGGGTCTGTGAGTCGGCTCCGGATAGGAGGTGCAACCATGGCAGAAGTTCTGTCACAAAGCCAAATTGATGCCCTGTTGGCGGCCGCCCGCAGCGGTGAGATGGATCTGTCGGCCACGGCGGAAAAAAGTCCGGAGAAAAAATACCGTAAATACGATTTTTACAGCCCACGGAAATTTACCAAAGATCGGCTGAAAATGCTCAGCGGTATTTTTGAGAATTACACCCGGATGATCAATTCTCGAATCAACGGCCTGCTGCATACCACCTGTGAGATCGAGGTGGAGTCAGTAGAGGAGCAGCGGTATTACGAGTTTTCAAATGCCCTTTCTGAGGGAGACGTACTTACACTGGCCGGGATCGATGTAGAGGGAAAACCCCAGACCGAAGATACGCCGGTCCTTTTTCACTTTACCACCACGCTCATGCTGAGCATGATGGATCGCCTCATGGGCGGTGATGGCGACCTGGGTACCAAGATCTCCAACGGTTACAGCTTTACGAATCTGGAACTCAAGCTCTATGAGAATATTGTGAAGGATCTGATCCAGACCTTGGGAGGCAGCTGGGAAAATTATATCGATCTGGAGTTCTGTTTCCGGAGGGTGGAGACCAATCCCACGCTGGTGCAGCTCATCGGCGTGGATGAGACAGTGGTCATCGTAGGCATCAACATCAATTTTCCCAATGCCTCCGGGCGAATGAGCATCTGCCTGCCAGGAATGATGCTGACGAATATCTTTGCCCGGATCGCCGCGGCCAACCAGGCCGGGCGGGGCAGCGGAGAGGATAATTCCCAGGAGATCCTAGGAATTCTGAAGGACTCCGAATTGGAACTCACCGCGGAGTTGGGACGGACCACCCTCCAGCTCCAGGATATCTATTATCTCCATGTGGGCGATGTCATTGACCTAGGACACTCCGCCACCGACCCCGTTCAACTGTATATCGGCGGGCGCCCGTGGTTCAGCGGTAAAATGGGAACACAGAACAACGCTATGGCGGTCAAGATCGTAGAGACCTATGACGACCAGGGAAGAAGGGAAAAGTGAGGACGATGGAGCAGAAGATTTTTAACGCCATGGAGCTGGACGCCATCGGCGAAATTATGAATATCAGCTTGGGGTCCTCGGCTACCGCGGTCTCGAACCTGCTGGACCACCGGGTGGATATCACCACGCCGTCGGTCTCCGTGGTACCGGTGGAGGAGTTCAGCCTGGGTGATCTGGAGCCCGCCATCGCGGTGGAGATCAAATATGTGTCCGGTCTGGAGGGCAGCAATATCATGCTGCTCAAGCGCAGCGATGTGAAGGTGATCGTGGACATCCTCATGGGCTCTGAGATGCCTGAGGAGGAGTTTGAACTCAACGATCTGACCATCAGCGCTGTGTGTGAGGTCATGAACCAGATGATGGGCGCGGCCTCCACTGCCCTGTCTGATTTCCTGGGCCGGCCGGTCAACATCTCCACCCCACAGTCCTATACCCTGGATGATCTCCAGAGCTTCAAGTCAGAGCATTTTGGCAGCCATGAGGGCCTCCTGGTGGTGGTCCGATTCATGCTGAAGATCGAAAATATCCTCAATAGTGAATTTGTCAACGTCATGTCGGTGGACCTTGCCAGGGAGCTGCTGCTTGGCTTTGGGATGGATGTGGGGGCACTGGATGACTCCGCAGCGCAGCCTCAGAGCCCGCAGCCTTCCCAGGCGGCACCTGCTCCGGAGCCGGCGCCCGCAGCCGAAAGCAGCGGCGGAAAGCTGAGCCAGGAGGAGATCGAGCGGCTCATGAGCGGGATGGCGCAGCCGTCCCAGCCCGCTCCGGAACCGGCGCCCGCGGCCGAGAGCGGCGGTGGGAAGATGAGCCAAGAGGAGATCGAGCGGCTCATGAGTGGGATGGCACAGCCGTCTCAGCCCGCGCCAGAACCGGTGCCCCCCCAGGCACAGCCGGCGGCTGTCCAGCCCCAGGCTACTCCGGTGCAGCAGGCGGATCAGCCTCAGTACGCACCGGTGCAGCAGACAGCCCAGCCCCAGTATGCGCCGGTACAGCAGGCGCCGGTGCAGCCCCAGTATGTCCAGCCCCAGTACGTCCAGGCGCCCGTCATGCAGCAGACCTATCAGCCGGAGCCTAAGGTTATCAACACCCGGCCCCTGCAGCTGCCCACCCTGGACGTGGCCAAGGAAATCGGTGAGGAGCAGGCCCAGAATCTGGAACTCATTATGTCGGTGCCCCTAGAGGTCTCGGTAGAGATCGGACGGACCCGCCGGAAGGTGGAGGACATCCTCACCTTTTCCAAGGGTTCCCTGGTGGTGCTGGACAAGTCGGCCGGCGACCAGGTAGATTTGTTCGTCAACGGGCTGTGTGTGGCCCGGGGCGATGTGGTGGTCGTGGACGACAACTTTGGCGTCCGCATCACAGAAGTGCTCAAGCAGCCCCAGCTGTTGGATATGGCGAAAAAGAACTGACCCATCGGAAACGAAATCAGTATAGAAAAGGATGAGTAGAAATGGCCAAGATTTTGATCGTTGACGACGCCGCCTTTATGCGTAAGGTGATCCGCGACACCCTGACCAAGAATGGATATTCCGATCTCTATGAGGCGGTGGATGGAAAGGACGCCGTGGAGAAGTATTTTGAAATCAAGCCCAACCTGGTCCTCATGGACATCACCATGCCCAACATGGACGGTCTGGAGGCTCTGAAGGCCATCCGTGCCAAGGACGGAAACGCCAATGTGGTCATGTGCTCCGCCATGGGCCAGGAGGCCATGGTGGTGGAGGCCGTCCAAGCCGGTATTAAGGACTTCATCGTCAAGCCCTTCAAGGAGGACCGGCTGATGAAGACGGTCAACTCCATTCTGGGCAACGGCTAAGCTCCATGCTGAAGGAGATCGCGGGCCTTTTGTGGACCATCCTGCTCATCGTGGCAGTCCTGGTGCTGGCCTATGCGTTCACCCGTTTTGTGGCTGGCAGGGCCGCGGGCAGTACCAGCATCCGGTACCGGGGCCGGCGACTCACTGTGCTGGAACAGGTGACCGTCGGCAAGGACCAGAAGCTGCTACTGGTGCAGATGGGGGAGAGGTACTACTTCCTCGGTGCCGCCCAGGGCGGGATCTCCTGCCTAGAGCAGGTGAGTCCCGAAGAGGCGGAACGGTGGAAGCAGGAAGCGGAGAGCGGGCAGGACACGTCGCCCACCATCCGGTTCCAGGATGCCCTGCGGGAAGTCGTGGAGCACCGAAGAGACAGGGGAGGTTCCTGAGCAGTGGACGCATTGATCAATGTAAACGGGGATCAGGTACAGACCCTAGAGATCCTGTTCCTCACCACCCTCATCACCCTCTTGCCCTCTATCGTGGTGATGATGACCTCCTTTACCCGGTACATCATTTCCTTTTCCTTTCTGCGCTCGGCCATGGGCCTGCAGCAAAACCCGCCCAACATGGTCCTCATTGGCATGGCGCTCTTTCTGACGCTCTTTACTATGTCACCGGTGGTGGATACCATCCGTACCGAGGCCTATGAGCCCTATGTGGCCGAGGAGATTGGTCAGGAGGAGTTCCTGAGCCGGGCGGAGGCGCCCTTGAAGGACTTCATGGCCCGGCAGGTGGAGACCAGCTCCCTGAAGCTGTTCTGTGACCTCTCTCATACGGATGTGCCGGAAGGGGAGGAGGCCAAGGATCTGCCATTGCGTATCCTGGTGCCCGCCTTCATGACCAGCGAGCTCAAGCGGGCCTTCATGATCGGGTTTTACCTCTACATACCCTTTGTACTCATCGATGTGGTAGTGGCTTCCACCCTCATGTCCATGGGCATGATTATGCTCCCTCCGTCCATGATCTCCATGCCCTTCAAGCTGTTGCTGTTCATCGCCCTGAATGGGTGGGAGCTGCTCTTTTCCACCCTGGTACAGGGGTTCCGATGAGGAGGTAAGACAAGATGGAAGTCGCAGACGTGCTGCGGGAGGGCGTGGGCGTGGCGCTGAAGATCGGTGCGCCCCTGCTGCTGCTGAGCATGGTGGTGGGCATTTTCGTAGCCATCTTCCAGGCGGTTACTCAGATCCACGAGCAGTCTCTCTCCTTCATCCTCAAGCTCATTGTGGTAGTGCTCATTCTCTTGGTGGGCGGTGGCTGGATGCTGGAGACCCTGCTGGACTACACCCGATACCTCTTTACTCTGATGTGAAGGCGACGACATGATCGATTGGGTGCAGTTATATCTCTTTGAACTCATCGCCATGCGCATGACGGGTTTCGTTATGTTCAACCCCATCTGGGGGCGCAACGGCGTACCGGGGCTGGTGAAGGCCGGTTTTATCCTGGTCCTGTCCGTGGCCACCTACAGTGCGGGGGGCGTTGCGTCACCGGAGCTCCCGGCCAATCTCATTGTCTTTGCCGTCACCATGTTACTGGAGCTGGGGGTGGGGTTCACCCTGAGCTTTGTGATTCGGCTCTTCCTCTCTATCGTGCAGATGGGTGGCGAAATCATTGACACGCAGATGGGCATGACCATGGCGCAGATCTACGATGCCAGTACGCAGGCCAACCTGACGGTGACCGGCTCTCTCCTCAACATCCTGCTGATCCTGGACTTTTTTGCAGAGAATGGGCACTATACCCTGCTGCGAATCCTGGTCACATCAGGTGAGGTGCTGCCCTATGGCACTGCCTCTTTCGGACAGTCGGTGGCGTCCCTGGTGGCGGAGCTCTTTCTCACCTGTATGGTGCTGGCTGTAAAACTGTCTCTGCCTATCCTGGCGGCGGAGCTGCTGGGCGAGATCGGCATGGGCATCCTGATGAAGGCCATTCCTCAGATCAACGCCTTCGTCATCAATATTGAGCTGAAGGTCCTGATTGGATTGGGACTCTTCTTCCTTTTCCTGACCCCCATCAATGAATTTCTGCTGGGTGCGGAAGTCCAGATGCTCTCCTCCCTGGGGCAGGTCTTGGAGACCATCGGAGGCGGATAGCGTCCGACAGCTGGCCACGATAGGGGGGTGGGAGCCATGGCCGACAGCTCAAAAACTGAAAAAGCAACCCCCAAAAAGCGACGTGACGAACGGAAGAAGGGCAATATCTTCTTCAGCAACGATGCCGTATCGGTGGCGGTGCTGTTGGCCAGCTTCGCGGTGATCCGGGTGATGGGGCCTGGGGCGGTGGAGCAGATGGAGGCTTTCCTTCGCTACTGCATGGCCCTGGCCACCGACGTGGAGACCGAGAGCCTGACGGGTACTCTGAATGGGTTGCTGATGCAGTTTCTCCTCACCTTTGCAAAAACCGCCGGCCCCATTCTGGCGGTAGCCGTGGTGGTAGGCATCGCGGTGACCCTGTTCCAGACCAAGATGCTCCTCTCCGGAGAGTCTCTCAAACCAAAGTGGGATAGGCTGAACCCCATCCAGGGCATGCGACGGCTCTTTTCTCTGCGCAGCGTCATCGAAGCCCTGAAGGGCCTTTTAAAGATCGGCGTGCTCCTCCTCCTCATGTATCAGTTCATTGACGGCGTGGTAGACCTTTTTACGAAAAACTTTTACACCGATCTTACCAGTGCCGCTGCCCACATCTTCTCCACCGCCTTCCAGATGGTCATGGAGATCATGGTGGCCTATATCGTATTGGCGGGGGCCGACATCTTCTACCAGTGGTGGGATTATGAGCGGCAGATCCGCATGTCCAAGCAGGAGATCAAAGAGGAGTTTAAACAGATGGAGGGCGATCCCCAGGTCAAGGGCAAGATCAAGGAGGCCCAGCGGAAGATGGCCCAGTCCCGGATGATGCAGCAGGTACCCAAGGCAGATGTGGTCATCCGTAACCCCACCCACTTTGCGGTGGCCCTCCGCTACCGTCCGGACCAGGACGCAGCTCCGGTGGTGCTGGCCAAGGGGCAGGACGAGTTGGCCCTGCGCATCGTGCACAAGGCCGAGGAGAGCCACGTGGCGGTGGTGGAGAACGTTCCACTGGCCCGTGCCCTCTATGCGACGACGGAGCTCAACCGGCCCATTCCGCCGGAACTCTATAACGCAGTGGCGGAGGTACTGGTGTACCTCTATCGGATGGACGGCAAACTGAAATAAGGCGAGAAAGTAGGAACCTAGAAGACGATGAGACGGATATTCAACAACGCAATATCGCTGATGGTTGTAGTGATCGTCCTCTTCCTGGTGATCCCGCTGCCCACATTCATGCTGGACATCCTCATTGTGGTGAACATTTCCCTGTCCATCATGATCCTCATGATCACCATGAGTATCTCGGAGCCATTGGAATTTTCCATTTTTCCCTCTCTGCTCCTCATTACAACGCTGTTCCGATTGGGACTGAATGTGTCCTCGACCCGGCTTATCCTCTCTAACGGGGGCAATGCCGGCGTGGTCATCAAGGCATTCGGACAGCTGATTACCCAAGGCAACATCGTCATCGGTGTGCTCATCTTCCTCATCATTGTTCTGGTACAGTTCATCGTCATCACCAAGGGCGCCGAGCGTGTGTCCGAGGTGGCAGCCCGCTTCACTCTGGATGCCATGCCCGGCAAGCAGATGGCCATCGATGCCGATCTGAGCTCCGGCCTCATCAATGAGGAACAGGCCCGCCTTCGCCGGTACAAGATCCAGAAGGAGGCCGACTTCTACGGCGCCATGGACGGCGCGACCAAGATCGTCAAGGGCGACGCCGTTATGTCCCTTATCATTACAGTCATCAACTTTGTGGCGGGCCTCATCATCGGTGTGGTCCAGGGCGGCGGCGATATGGCCACCGTGGTGAGCACCTACTCCATTGCCACCATCGGCGACGGCCTGGTCTCCCAGTTGCCCGCCCTGATGATTTCCACCGCTACCGGTATGATCGTCACCCGCTCCGTGTCCGACGGCAGCCTGAACACAGATGTAATCCGTCAGTTCACAGCTCAGCCCAGGGCCATCCTCGCCACCGGTGTCATCCTGATCCTTCTGGCCCTTGTCCCTGGCACGCCCACCCTGCCGCTGCTGGCGGTGGGTGCGGCCCTGGCCGTAGGCGGCTATCTTGGCAGCCAAAAGATCCAGAAGGAGGCTGAGGGTGAGGCACAGACCGCAGCGGAAAGCGCTGCCCCGGTGCCCGAGACCAAGGCGCCCAGCGAGGCGGAGTATTACAAGGATATCAACAACGTGTATTCCCTCCTGACGGTGGAACCCATCGAGATGGAGTTTGGGTACAGCCTGATCCCGCTGGTGGATGAGAACAGCGGCGGAAAGCTCATCAACCGCATCGTCATTTTCCGCCGTCAGTACGCACAGGATATGGGCTTTGTCATTCCCTCTATCCGGCTCCACGACGGGGCGTCCCTGGGGACCAACCAGTACGTCATCCGCATCCGCGGAGAGGAAGTGGCCTCCGGCGAGATCTTGGTGGACTACTACCTGGCTCTGGAGCCGGCCAACCCCAGCGGCGAGATTGACGGCATCGAGACGGTGGAGCCGGCCTACGGTATCCCCTCCCGGTGGATTCTGCCGGAGAACAAGGAGATGGCGGAGATCTACGGCTATACGGTGATCTCCCCCCTGACGGTGATGCTCACCCACCTCTCCGAGACCATCAAGAAGCACGCCTACGAGCTCTTGAACCGCAGCGAGACCATGCTCCTGGTGGAAAACCTGAAAAAGACAGAGCCGGAGCTGGTGGCCGATGCCATCCCCAATGTGGTGACCTACGCCAACCTGGAGAAGATCCTCCGCAGCCTTCTCAAGGAGGGCATCCCTATCAAGGACCTGAGCACGATTCTGGAGACCATTGTGGACGCCGGTTCCACCACCCGGGATGTCGATCTCATCACCGAGCAGGTCCGGGGCGCCCTGAGCCGCACCATCACCCGCAAGTTCTGCGACAACGGCCAGCTCCGGGTGGTCACCCTGGACGCAAGTCTGGAGACCAAGATCCTCTCCGCACTCACCAAGAACGAGAGGGGGGTCTATCTGGCACTGAGTCCGGATATCATGCAGCAGGTCATCGCCCAGCTGGGGGAGCTGCGTAAGAAGTTCAACGACCTCTCCGCTACGCCCATTGTGCTGACCAGCCAGGTGATCCGGGTCTACGTCAGCCGGATGATCGCACAGTTTTATCCGGACATCTATGTGCTCTCCTTCAACGAGATTACCAGCAACGTACAGATCCAGGCCATCGGAAACATCACGCTCCAGCCCCAGGAGCAGCATATCTGATCAAAGAGATGAGCAAAACAGTTGGAAAGAGCGGCCCGCAAACAGGCAAATGGGAATCGAAAGAGATTAGGGCATCTCAAGGGTGCAAAAACCATAGCGCGGTAAACCCCGCG
>NZ_JBQHTM010000034.1:0-42201 GCF_052065695.1 Intestinimonas sp. HCP28S3_D6 | reverse complement strand
TACATGAACATGAAGCACTTGGAGGCGGCTCTGGACGACGCCTCTATTGCCGGTTGACTTCATTCAGCCGGAGCCTGCAAATAATTTTGCGCATAAATCTTGACGGCACCTATTTTTTGAACACAATGTCAATTTAATTTTGCAGCTTTATCAAATTCTCTCGTCGCTAGTATATTGTCATTGTCATCCAAGCGATTCACAATGGTGAATACATAATAAGCAAGATTTAAGTTAATACTTCCAAACAAAGGATTCACCCAATCTCCTTCAAGTGGAGAATTCCATATAAAATGCAGGATAACCGGTGCCAAAATTAAGCAAAGTGCTTTAAGCCTTGGTACTGCAGGCACATTTTTAATAACGGCTATAAGTCCAACACCGAATACTATTCCAAAAGCCATATGACTGCCAAGAGCATTTGACACTCTCTCGAAAGCTATTGAAAATCCACTGTTTGTTTCTCCAAAAGTAGCTTGAGAAATATACGCCCAATCCTCCAAAACCTGAAAACCGAATCCAGAAATCATGCCTGACACAAATGCTTCCTTTAATGAAATTCCTCTGCATAGTAAATATACTAAAAGTACAACTAAACCTTTTGCAATCTCTTCTGTAAATGGTGCTGTTAAAGCAGCTCCCCAACTATCAATCACAGCTCTTGGAACACTTGTCGAAAATAAAACCTGTGAAATTAGAGCGTTCCCCTCACCACCTAGATACAGCGGTATTGTAAATCCTAGTATAAAGCTTAGCAAAACAACCTTACGTGAAACATTTAATCTGTTAACCAAATGGCGTACAAAGAATGCAGTCGGCACAGCATACAATAGTACCAGACTCGAAGCAGTCAAAAACGCTGGAAACAGCGCTACGGATTTATCCTTCTCCGCAAACTGACTAAAAAAGTCACGAAAACCTACAAATACCAACGCTACAGTTATGATAACCAGCAATTTGTATCCATAATTGTCAAAAAATTTCCTCATATAAACCCCTCCAATTTTTTAAGAATATAGATATACGATTATATCAATACTATCCAAATATAATATATCTGATAAATTTACTATATAGTTAACATAATTTCTTTTCTGTAATCTATCTTTCGAACACCGTAATATTTGATCCTTTTACTCCTTTTTTTGTTTTTGCCTTGTACATAGCTGTATCGGCCTTTTTATAAAGCTCCTCAAAAATACCTGTACCGTCCTTCTCTTCAAAGGCTATTCCTACACTGTAGGATACCGTATAGAGAGTGTCATCTTCTCCTTTGATGTATAAAAAATTTTCAGACAGTCTTTCTGCCTTTTGTAATACCTTTTCACGGCAAATGATATTCGGAATAAATATCATAAATTCATCACCGCCGACTCTCGCCACACAATCCGTATGTCTGAATTCCTGGGCTATATTTTCAGCAGTCTCTATAAGAATCTCATCGCCCTTAATATGACCAAAAATATCGTTGATCTTCTTAAAATCATCTATATCGATAAGGATCATTGCACAGGACTCATTCTCGCCATAGTAGCTGTTCACTACATTTTCTATATATTTTCTGTTATAAAGATTAGTAAGTGAATCTCTTTCGCTAAGACTTTTTAATGCTCTTTTCTGTTTGAAATTTCTGTATTGAATGCTTGTAAAATATAAATGCAATGCGCTCATAAGCAAAATAAAAAGCACAATATCTGTTAAATAAAATATTTTCATTTCAGTTGAATAACCTCTATCGGCACTTATTATAAATACAGTAACATCGGCTAAAAATGTAATCGTAACTATCATCAAGTAATGCCAGAATCTTCCCAGAACGATTACAGAGGTACATAAAATTACGGACATTGTAACAGTGTATGAATTCACACTGCTGTATAGAGAATACTGTATGTCCATGATCAAAATCGTTATTATAACATTCAGATGAGCAACAAAAACAATATACTTTTCATGCCTTGGAAAATAATATCTGAATAACAAAAATATTAAAAATGAAATGAAAGCATGAAATAGATGAAGATAAAAGCTCGGGGTTATTATTCCATTGAATAACAGACCTATATATCTAACTACCATCCCATAAATCAGCAAAAATATGGTAAGACAAAACGAAAAAATCTGCTGTGCTTGAAGATTAAATGCTTTTATATCACCATAAAAAATTGTATAGTTGCTCTTTTCATTTTCAAAGCACTGTTTTGTATTCACCATGTTACCTCCCTACTTTGAGCATAATAAGCATAAATGCTTATCGGCTTAACTCAGCAACCCACAACAACTTGATAATGTCCATATTATCGGACAGGTGATATGAGATAATGTTCCCAGAACAAAAAGGGGGGCATCACCATGGCACACGCAGCAGCAATCACCTTCAAGGAATTTCGCCACCGTTACAATAGCGAGGACGCTTGCAGGGCGGAATTGTTTCGGCTACGCTTTCCCAATGGGTTTGTATGCCCTAAGTGTGGCTGTGTGGAATACTATCCTATTCAAGGCCGGAATACCTGCCAGTGTCGTTCCTGCCGGCACCAGACTTCTGTTACCGCCGGAACGGTCATGCACCGCACACACCTGCCCTTGACGATCTGGTTCTGGGCGATCTATCTGTGCGCAACGGATAAAAGAGGCATTTCTGCTGTTCAGTTGAGCCGTACACTGGGGATCTGCTACGATTCCGCATGGCATTTACTGAATCGCATTCGTACCGCTATGGGCCAAAGAGACGAAAAATATCTGCTTTCCGGCATTGTAGAGTTGGATGACGGCTATGTTGGCGGACCATCTCATAACGGAAAGCGTGGCCGTGGTACAGAAAAAGCCAAGATTGTAGTAGCGGTGTCAAAAGCTGAAAATGGCATGCCTCTGTTTGCCAGGATGAAAGTGGTTGAAAACATACAGGGCAAAACATTGCAGGAGATCATTGACCAGTACTTCGCTCCACAAACGAAGGTAGAATGCGATGGGTACCGGAGTTACATGAATCTGGAAGGCGTGGAGCTGAAGGCAAAACGGTACGAGACCAACGATCTGCATTGGCTGCATAAGGCAATCAGCAATCTAAAGGCTTTCCTGCTGGGAACCTACCATGGAAGATGTACCAACCTTCAGGCATATCTGGATGAATACTGCTTCCGTTTCAACCGCCGTATGACTGGCAATCAGATCTTCCTTCGCTTAACCAGAACTGTTGCTACTTCTTGTGGTATGCTGAGTTAAGCCGATAAATACTATTTATTATATCATGGGTCTACAAGATTTTCCATACTGTTTTAGCGAAAAGTCCCACAAATCAGCGAACAAAAAACTGATCATGTTTTCCTTACAGAAAGGTACACATTCCTGTAAAAACACCCCCTTTACAACAACTTGGCTTTTTCGTAAATCTCTGCCCGGTAACGAAAGGTAGCAAGGGGCATCCCACATTCCTTTGCTGCTGCCGTCCCGGTGATTTCTCCCATTTTCCAACGCTGGTAGACAGAATGGAAATTCTCGGGCAGCGGTTTGGGTGGCCGCCCAAACCGAATGCCCTTGGCTTTTGCCGCTGCGATTCCTTCAGCCTGCCGCTGACGGATGTTGGTGCGCTCGTTTTCTGCCACAAAGGACAGCACTTGCAGCACAATGTCGCTGAGGAAGGTTCCCAGCAAATCCTTGCCTCTCCGTGTATCCAAAAGCGGCATATCCAGCACCACAATGTCAATGCCTTTTTCCTTTGTGAGAAAGCGCCATTGCTCCAATATTTCGGCGTAATTGCGTCCCAGACGGTCAATGCTCTTGATATAGAGCAGATCGTCTTTTTTCATTTTTCGCAGCAGTTTCTTGTACTGCGGACGCTTGAAATCCTTGCCGGATTGTTTGTCGATATAAACATTTCTCTCAGGTACGCCCACTTCCCGGAGGGCAATGACCTGACGATCTTCATTTTGCTCTCTGGTGGAAACACGGATGTACCCATAAATTTTCTGCTCGATCTTATTTCCTCCGTTTCTGCCACACAATGTCGTAGCCCAGCACATCCGCCAACTCCACCGCCTCGCCATAGCGTAAAGAACCACGCTTTAATTTCCCGGACAGGTTGGGGACGCTGCTGCTCCATCCGTATTCGTCAGCCAAAACCTCCACTACCTCGCTCATGGTCATGCCAGCCCTGACAATGTAGGCTTTGATCTCGTTCCTGTAATTCTCGTGATTGCTCATAGAAAAGTCCTCCTGTTTTGTTGGCTCTGCGGCGAACAGAATCTATTCCGTGATAAATTCCATTTGCTGCAAAGCGTTGTTTTGGTAAAACTCATTTTCAAACTGGAATCTTTGCTTGTGATGCCCTGTTCACAGCACCCGCTTTCCCGTTTTGCTGGTTTGTGTGAAATCAAGCCAAACAGCGAATATCCACACGGAACGCTGTACTGTGTACGCTGTGCGGTGCAACGCTCGTTGGTGTGGTTAGCAATACTAAAATTGCAGTTTGTTCGCTGATTTCACATTGATTGATTTTTTGCCTGTGTTTTTAAGCGCCGTTTTTCCCGAATGCCGTTCCTGCCCGGGAATCTCACCCCGGCGTATCCCCGGCCTTGGCACGCTCGCAGCTTCGGGACAAATTGTCCCGAGGCTGGTTCTGGCGCTGCTTCGCCAACCGGCATATCCCATTCGGACGGTCATGTATTTTTCAAGCTGCAATGTCTGGTGACAAGTACATTTTAGCGAAAAAACATGGCCATTCCCGTATATCCAAAAGGATGGAAAAGGCTCTGAAAAAGCAGGAATTTCCACGCTTATGGACAAGCTGTGTTATAATAAAAGAAATGGAGCAGCGGGGAGGCTTGGCATGAATACGACCTTAACGATTCAGGAAAAATTGAAGGATTTGCGGGTGGAACACGGACTTACCTTGGAACAGCTGGCCGACCAGACCGGGCTTTCCAAATCTGCGCTCGGCAAATACGAGAATGATGATTATAAAGACATCAGCCCTTTTGCCATCGTCACGCTGGCAAAGTTTTATCATGTGACTACGGACTATCTGTTGGGTGTGTCAGAACAAAAAAATCACTCAGACACAGAGTTGAGTGCTCTGCATCTGAGTGATGATGCGATTGACGTTCTGAAAGCCGGGAAATTCAACCCCCGGCTGCTGTCGGAAATTCTCTGTCACCATGATTTCCAGAAAATGATGCTGGATGCGGAGATTTATGTGGATCGGATCGCAGATATGCGGATTAACGATATGAACGCCGTACTGCAAGCCGTCCGCCAAATGGTACTGATGCAGCAGGGAGAAACGGAAAATGATCTGTACCTGCGGACGCTGGAACTTGCGCAAGTGCAAGAGGACGAATATTTCGGCCATGTTATTTCTGGCGATTTGAAGCTGATCCTTCGAGATATTCGGGAAGCCCATCAAGATGATGTAACTACTGCGGACAGCCATTCTCCGGCGCTGGATGTGCAGCAGAGTTTGCAGGAAGCCATGAACTACAAAGGCAGCGACGGTGAAAAACAGGCCCGCATTTTCCTCGCAACCTTTGGTATTGACTATGATGCGATCACGATGGAGCAGTTTGTCAATATCATCGAGGTCTTGAAGCTGTCCAAACACCTGAAATCCTCTTTTAACCAGCGGGGGAAAACCAACATGACCCATGGAAACGGGAAAAGGAAAAGAAAACGCAAATAGGCAAAAAAATATGCTGGACACGGTTGATTTTAACCATGTCCAGCATATTTCATTTACCCAATCCCTTCTGACAGATGCCGTAAGTGTAATTTTGAGCGAATTACTTTCTTACGAGCACCCGCCAAAAGGCCGGGGGAGTATTTTTATTTGGAGGTGCACACCATGCAGATTCGCCCCACACTGGACCAGGTCAGGGAGATCGCCTCCGGCGGCGCGTACCGCGTGCTGCCGGTGAGCTGCGAGCTCCTGTCCGATTTCACCACGCCCATCGAGGTCCTGCGGACCCTGAAACGCGTATCCACCCACTGTTACCTTCTGGAGTCGGCGGCCGGCCATGAGGGCTGGGGACGCTATACCTTCCTGGGCTTCGACCCCAAGCTGGAGATCACCTGCCTGAACGGGGAGATGAAGGCGGGGAGCCTCCGCTTCCCCACGGGGGACCCCTCCCACTGCCTGCGTCAGATACTGGCCGACTACAAGAGCCCCCGGCTGGACTACCTCCCGCCCTTCACCGGCGGCCTGGTGGGGTACTTCTCCTACGACTACCTGGGGTACAGCGAGCCGTCCGTCCGCTCGGAGGTGGAGGACACCGAGGCCTTCCGGGACCTGGACCTGATGCTCTTCGACAAGGTCATCGCCTTTGACCACCTGCGGCAGAAGATCGTCCTCATGGTCAACACGTCCCTGGAGGACCTGGAGACGGGCTACCACAAGGCGGTGCTGGAGCTCCGGCAGCTGGCGGAGCTGCTGCGGAAGGGTGAGAAGAAGCGGGAGCCCGCCGGGCGGCTGCTGGGGGAGGTGACGCCCCTCTTTGACAAGGAGCAGTTCTGCCGCATGGTGGAGCGGGCCAAGGTCCACATCCGGGAGGGGGATATCTTTCAGATCGTCCTCTCCAACCGCCTGTCCGCCCCCTTTGAGGGGAGTCTCCTGGACACCTACCGGGTGCTGCGGACCCTTAACCCCTCCCCCTACATGTTCTACTTCTCCGGCACCGACGTGGAGGTAGCGGGGGCCTCGCCCGAGACCCTGGTGAAGCTGGAGGACGGGGTGCTGCACACCTTCCCCCTGGCGGGCACCCGGCCCAGGGGGAAGACCCCGGAGGAGGACAAAGCCCTGGAGGCGGAGCTGCTGGCCGACGAGAAGGAGCTGGCCGAGCACAACATGCTGGTGGACCTGGGGCGCAACGACCTGGGCAAGGTCAGCCGCTTTGGGACGGTGCAGGTGGAGAAGTTCCACACCGTGGAGCGGTTCTCCCACGTCATGCACATCGGATCCACGGTGCGGGGGGAGCTGCGGGAGGACAAGGACGCCCTGGACGCCGTGGAGGCGGTGCTGCCCGCCGGGACCCTCTCCGGCGCGCCCAAGATCCGGGCCTGCCAGCTCATCGGGGCGCTGGAGAACAATAAGCGGGGCATCTACGGCGGCGCCATCGGGTACATTGACTTCACCGGCAACATGGACACCTGCATCGCCATCCGCATCGCCTACCAGAAGAACGGCAGGGTGTTCGTCCGCAGCGGGGCGGGCATCGTGGCCGACTCGGTGCCCGAGAAGGAGTACCAGGAGTGCATCAACAAGGCCCAGGCGGTGGTCAGCGCCCTGAAGCTGGCCGGGGAGGTAGACCTATGATCCTGCTCATCGACAACTACGACAGCTTTTCCTACAACCTCTTCCAGCTGGTGGGGGAGATGGACCCGGACATCCGGGTCATCCGCAACGACCAGTGTACGGTGGAGGAGATCCGGGCCATGGGCCCCGACCACATCATCCTCTCCCCCGGGCCGGGCAGGCCGGAGGACGCGGGGGTCACCATGGAGGCGGTCACCGCCCTGGGGCGGGATATCCCCATCCTGGGGGTGTGCCTGGGGCACCAGGCCATCTGCGCCGCCTTCGGCGCGACGATAACCTACGCAACTAAGCTGATGCACGGCAAGCAGTCGGAGGTCCGGTTCGACCGGGACTGCCCCCTCTTCCGGGGCTGCCCCGAGACCGCCCCCGTGGCCCGGTACCACTCCCTGGCCGCCGAAGCGGACACCATCCCGGCGTGCCTGAAGGTGACCGGGCGCACCGCCGACGGCGAGGTGATGGCGGTGCAGCACACTGTCCATCCCATTTACGGCGTGCAGTTCCACCCGGAGTCCATTCTGACGCCCGACGGGAAAACCATGCTGCAAAACTTTATAAAGGGGATGTAAGCCATGATTAAGGAAGCCATCGTCAAGATCGTCAATAAAGAGGACCTCACCTATGAGGAGGCCTACACCGTCATGAACGAGATCATGAGCGGCGAGACCACCCCCACTCAGAACGCCGCCTTCCTGGCCGCCCTCTCCACCAAGAGCGCCCGGGCGGAGACCACCGACGAGATCGCCGGCTGTGCCGCCGCCATGCGCGCCCACGCCACAAAGGTGGAGACCGGCATGGAGGTCTTTGAGATTGTGGGCACCGGTGGGGACAACGCCGGCAGCTTTAACATCTCCACCACCGCCGCCCTGGTGGCGGCGGCGGGGGGCATGAAGGTGGCCAAGCACGGCAACCGGGCGGCCTCCTCCCAGTGCGGTACCGCCGACTGCCTGGAGGCCCTGGGGGTCAACATCCACCAGAGTCCCGCCAAATGCGTGGAGCTGCTTCAGAAGGTGGGCATGTGCTTCTTCTTCGCCCAGGACTACCACACCTCCATGAAATATGTGGGGGCCATCCGGAAAGAGCTGGGCTTCCGCACCGTATTCAACATCCTGGGCCCCCTCACCAACCCCGGCACCCCATCCCTCCAGCTCCTGGGGGTCTATGACGAGTATCTGGTGGAGCCCCTGGCCCAGGTGCTTATCAACCTGGGCATCAAGCGGGGCATGGTGGTGTACGGCCAGGACAAGCTGGACGAGATCTCCCTCAGCGCCCCCACCACCGTCTGCGAGATCCGGGACGGCTGGTTCAAATCCTCGGTCATCACGCCGGAGGACTTTGGGTTCTCGCGCTGCGCCAAGGAGGATCTGAAAGGCGGCACCCCGGAGGAGAACGCCGCCATCACCCGGGCCATTTTGAGCGGTGAGCGGGGGCATAAGCGCAACGCCGTCCTGCTCAACGCCGGAGCGGCCCTGTACATCGGCGGCAGGGCGGACACCATGAAGGACGGCGTGGCCCTGGCGGGGGAGCTCATCGACTCCGGAAAGGCCGCCGCCGTTCTGGAGCGGCTGGTGGAGGTCAGCAACGGCCCGGAGGTGGGGGCATGACCATTCTGGACCAACTGGCCGACCACGCCTGGGAACGGGTGGCGGCCGCCCAACGGGCCGTCCCTCTGGAGGAGCTGCGGCGGCAGGCCTGTTCTCTCCCCAAAGGGGACTTCGCCTTTGAGCGGGCCATGGGCCAAGAGGGGCTCTCCTTCATCTGTGAGTGCAAACGGGCCTCCCCTTCCAAGGGGCTCATCGCCCCGGAGTTCCCCTACCTGCAAATTGCGCAGGCGTATGAGGCGGCGGGGGCGGACGGCATCTCCGTGCTTACCGAGCCCAAGTGGTTTTTGGGCAGCGACCGGTATCTGGAGGAGATTGCGCGGGCCGTGTCCGTCCCCTGCCTGCGGAAGGACTTCACGGTGGACGAATATATGATCTGCCAGGCCAAGGTGCTGGGGGCGTCGGCGGTGCTGCTCATCTGTGCCATCCTGACCCAGGGGCAGCTCACAGACTATCTGCATCTCTGCGACGAACTGGGCCTGTCCGCTCTGGTGGAGATCCACGACGGGGAAGAGGGGGAGATGGCCCTTCGGGCGGGTGCCCGGATGGTGGGGGTCAACAACCGCAACCTGAAGGATTTTTCGGTGGATACGGACAACAGCCGCCGCCTCCGGGCCATGATCCCCCACGACGTGATCTTCATCTCCGAAAGCGGCGTCCGGGACAGCGGCGACGTGGCCCGGCTGCGGGACCTGGGGGCCGACGGCGTGCTGGTGGGGGAGACCCTGATGCGCGCGGCGGACAAAAAAGCGGCGCTGGCGGAATTGCGAGGTGGCGTATGACCGAGACAAAAATCAAGCTCTGCGGGCTCTCCCGGCTTCGGGACATCCGGGCGGCCAACGCCCTGCGCCCCGATTTTGTGGGCTTCGTGTTCGCGCTGAACAGCAGGCGGTATGTCTCCCCCCAACAGGCGAAATCCCTGAAGAGCCGTCTCGCTCCCGGCATCCAGGCGGTGGGGGTCTTTGTGGACGAGGAGGTGGAGCGGGTGGCCGAGCTGCTGGGCAGCGGGGTTATCGACCTGGCCCAGCTCCACGGTACCGAGGACAACGGGTACATCCGGCGGCTGAGGGCCCTCACCGATCAGCCGCTTATCCAGGCCTTCCGTGTCCGGTCGGAGGAGGACGTCCGGCGGGCGGCGGACAGCGGCGCCGACCACATTCTGCTGGACGCCGGCGCCGGCACGGGTACGGTCTTTGACTGGAGGCTGCTCCGGCAGATCCGGCGGCCCTATTTCCTGGCCGGGGGGCTGGGATTGCACAATGTGGAGAAGGCGGTGGAGGAGCTGCACCCGTACGGGGTGGATGTGAGCTCCGGCATCGAGACGGACGGGGTCAAGGACCCGGATAAAATGGCGGCCTTTGTGGCCGCCGTCAGAAAGGAAGGAAGACCATGACCAATCCCAAGGGCCGCTTCGGGGTCCACGGCGGGCAGTACATCCCCGAGACGCTGATGAACGCGGTCATCGAGCTGGAAGAGGCCTATGACCACTATAAAAACGACCCGGAGTTCAACCGGGAACTCACCGAGCTGCTCAATGAGTACGCGGGCAGGCCCTCCCGGCTGTATTTTGCCAAGAAGATGACGGAGGACCTGGGTGGGGCGAAGATCTACCTCAAGCGGGAGGACCTAAACCACACCGGCGCCCACAAGATCAACAACGTGCTGGGTCAGGCCCTCCTGGCCCAGCGGATGGGCAAGACCCGGCTCATCGCCGAGACGGGGGCGGGCCAGCACGGGGTGGCCACCGCCACCGCCGCCGCCCTCATGGGCATGGAGTGCGTGGTCTTTATGGGCGAGGAGGACACCGTCCGTCAGGCCCTCAACGTCTACCGGATGCGCCTGCTGGGGGCCACCGTGGTGCCCGTCACCACCGGTACCGCCACATTGAAGGACGCCGTGTCCGAGGCCATGCGGGAGTGGACCTCCCGCATTTCCGACACCCACTACTGCCTGGGCTCGGTGATGGGGCCCCACCCGTTTCCCACCATCGTACGGGATTTTCAGGCGGTGATCTCCCGGGAGATCAGGGCCCAGCTCCTGGAGAAGGAGGGGAAACTGCCCAACGCCGTCATCGCCTGCGTGGGGGGCGGCTCCAACGCCATCGGCAGCTTCTACCACTTTATTGAGGACCCCCAGGTGCGGCTCATCGGCTGCGAGGCGGCGGGCCGGGGGGCGGACACCCCGGAGACGGCGGCCACCATCGCCACCGGAAGGCTGGGCATCTTCCACGGCATGAAGTCCTACTTCTGTCAGGACGAATATGGGCAGATCGCCCCGGTGTACTCTATCTCCGCCGGGCTGGACTACCCGGGCATCGGGCCTGAGCATGCCCACCTTCACGACATGGGCCGGGCGGAGTACGTCCCCGTCACCGACGAGGAGGCGGTCAATGCCTTCGAGTACCTGGCCCGCACCGAGGGCATCATCCCCGCCATCGAGTCGGCCCACGCCGTGGCCCACGCCATAAAGCTGGCCCCCACCATGGGGAGGGAGCAGATCATCGTCATCACCATCTCGGGCCGGGGCGACAAGGACTGCGCCGCCATCGCCCGTTACAGAGGGGAGGATCTCCATGAGTAAGATTGCAGACGCCTTCGCGGGCGGAAAGGCCTTTATCCCGTTTCTCACCTGCGGGGACCCGGACCTGGAGACCACCGCCGCCGCCGTCCGGGCCGCCGCGGAAAACGGCGCCGACCTCATCGAGCTGGGCATCCCCTTCTCCGACCCCACCGCCGAGGGGCCGGTGATCCAGGGGGCCAACCTGCGGGCCCTGAAGGGCGGGGTCACCACCGACCGGATTTTCGGGCTGGTCCGGGACCTGCGCCGGGATGTGACGGTGCCCCTGGTCTTTATGACCTACGCCAACGTGGTCTTTTCCTATGGGACGGAGCGCTTTCTCTCCGCCTGCCGGGAGGTGGGGATCGACGGGCTCATCCTGCCCGACGTGCCCTTTGAGGAGCGGGAGGAATTCCTGCCCTTCTGCAAACGGTACGGGGTGGACCTCATCTCCCTGGTGGCGCCTACCTCGGAAAACCGCATCGCCATGATCGCCCGGGAGGCGGAGGGCTTTCTCTACATCGTCTCCTCCCTGGGGGTGACGGGGACCCGGAGCGAGATCACCACAGATCTTTCCGCCATGGTAGAGGTGGTGCGGCAGAACACCGCCATCCCCTGCGCCGTGGGCTTTGGCATCTCCACCCCGGAGCAGGCCAGAAAAATGGCGGACGTCTCCGACGGGGCCATCGTGGGCTCGGCCATCGTCAAGCTGCTGGAGCAGTACGGCAAGGACGCCCCCCGGCAGGTCGGCGCGTATGTAAAAAAGATGAAAGCGGCCCTCAGATAGGGGGAAAACACAGTCCCGGCGGGGACGAGGCATACGGTGCGCTCCGGATTCTGTTGCGAAGCGCCGATCCAGGGTGTATACTTCATGGATAGAAATATTTGGAGGAGAACGGAGCGCCTATGTCTGTTCAGTCGAATGCTTCCTATTTTTTTATTCCCTTTCAGCTTCAGGAGCCGCTGGACTTCCCGGAGACGGTCCGGCGGCTTGACCGGTCCGACTGCTGGACGCCGGCAGGGGAGCGGATTCTCTATTTCATGAAATATGTGTCCGACAAGCTGGATACCGGCGATCCGGAGCACGGCCAGTGTTTCCGGTTCTGCCTCGACCCGGAGACGCGGGGCAGATTCGGTCTCTCAGAGCCGGACAGCGTGTACCACATCGAGCCGCTGCGGCATGTGGCGGAGCAGGAGACCTATCCCTTTTACCTGGGGGATGTGGAGCTGTTCTGCTTCCGCACGTCGGTGTGTATCCTGGCCATTCAGGTCAGCTTTCTGAAAAACGACCCCATTCACATCTCCAGCGGGCAGTTTTATCTGAAAAAGGTGGCCAAGGAGAAGGTCTATCCCCAGAGCGGGACGGGCGGCTTCACCTTTCTGGAGCTGGCCCGCAGGCTGATGGACACCCTGGGAGAGAAAGTCCCGCCCGTGCCCTTCTTTTTCGCCAATCCGGGCAGCGAGCGGGCCAATGTCTTCAGCCGCCTGGAGGTGCCGCCCCAGGAGGACTATGACCGGGAGCTGTTCTACCTGCGCCGCTGTTACAGTGAGGGCTATCTCTACCAGCCCGACCCGGAGCTGGACGCCAGGGAGATCTACCGCCCGACGCAGGATACGGTGTGGGGCATGTCCGCCGAGGCGGCGGTATGCCTGGTCTGCCCGGAGCGGGGGAAGGAGCAGTTTCTTCGGGGGGCCTTTTACCGCAACTTCAAAAGTCAGTATCTGCTGATGTACGTGCTGCTGCTCCACCAGAAGTATGTGCTCTACCTCTTCCTCACCGAGGTGGGCACCGGAATCAGGGACGATCTGGCGCTGCTGGAGTCCTACCGGGAGCGGCTTTATGACTTCATGACGGACTTCGTGTTCTCCCGGATCAGTGAGGTGCCCCAGTATCAGAATCTGTACGACCGCTTGCAGCATGTCTTTGCCCTGGAGGAGCTCTTTGACGATGTGCGGGAGCCCCTGGCCGCGCTGCGGAACCTGCAGCTGGAGCAGGACGCCAAAAAGCAGCAGGGACAGGATGCGCGGATCAACCGCATGCTCTTTGTGCTCTCGCTGCTGACGGGATTTTCCGTGCTGTCCGACGGACACGCCGCCATCGAGAGCTATGCGTCGCCCTATCTGCCGCCCCTGCTGGTGGAGGGACTTCAATACGGGTTCGCGGCTTTGGTCATCGGGGCGCTGGCCTGGGGGATCATCACCCTCATTCGCTCGGACAGGAAATAGGGATGGGGGGAAGCCATGAGACCGGACTATATTTATATCGGATGCTTTTTTGACTTTGACGAGCTACAGGCGGCGGTGGCGCCCATCGCGCCCCGGCGGCTGGAGCGGCCTGTGCGGGCCCCCCACGTCACCTTCGTCTACCGCCCGGAGTGGGTGGATACCCGGCTCTTTGGGCAGGAGGTGACGGTGCGCGTCACCGGCTACGGAAATGACGGCCGCAACGAGGGCCTGCGGGTGGAGGTGCTGATCCAGGACCCCATACTGCGGGAGATGGCCCTCCGCATCCCGGCCCCCCACATCACGCTGTCGGTCTCCCCAAAGGGGCGGCCGGTAGACACCGGGGGACTGGCCTTTTCACCCGTGGAGCCGTTTTTGCTGACCGGCCGCTTTGGCGGCTATCTGCCGGACGGAACGGTGGTGCTTGCCCCGGCGGAATAAAAAGGGAAAACCTGAAACTGAGCATCCGGCGCCTTATGGCGCCGGATGCTCAGTTTGTCGAAAAAGTAGAAACGCCTCGGGTTTTGTGAAAGAGCCTCGCAGAGTTCCGTCGTCCGCAGACGACGGAATCAAGTCCAATCTGTTTTTTCCGGGGACATGTGCCTCGGGGAAAACACTTCTCAGACTGCAAGCGTGCGAGTCGGGGCCCCAAAAAAGCCCAGCAAAGTGGGCTTATTTGGGGCTTCGACGAAGTGCGACGCAGCAGGCTGCATCTCTTCGAAAAAATGCTTGCATTTTTGAGAGAGCCTGTCGACTTTGTCGACAGGCTCAAGCATCCGGCGCCTTATGGCGCCGGATGCTTTTTGGTATCCGGGGTAAAGCTGCCGCCCGGGGCAGTTTGGTCCAAATACCGCGTTTTTTACTATTGATACCATCGATACCTTGATCTGGAAGGCAAAAAGAAGAAATTTGTTAAACTACTCAAATCCTATTGACAAACAATGTTTTTGGGATTAGAATCGCATTATAAAAGTAATGGTTATTATTACTAATTAAAACATAAGGAGGAGTCACCATGCTGTTCAAGACCACGGAACAACACGAGGCCCTGCGGGCCCAGATCCGGGCCTTTGCCGAGGCGGAGGTCAAGCCCCAGGCCTTCCTGATGGACAAGGAGAACCAGTTCCCCGATGAAGCCATCAAGAAGCTGGGGAAGATGGGCCTCATGGGCATCCCTTATCCCAAGGAGTACGGCGGCGCCGGACTGGACGCCATCAGCTACGCCATCGCGGTGGAGGAGCTCTCCCGGGTGGACGGCGGCACCGGCGTCATCCTGTCGGCCCACGTGTCCCTGGGCTCCTGGCCCATCTTCGCCTACGGCACCGAGGAGCAGAAGCAGAAGTACCTGGTGCCCCTGGCCAAGGGCGAGAAGATCGGCGCCTTCGGCCTCACCGAGCCCAACGCCGGCTCTGACGCCGGCGGCACCGAGACCACCGCTGTGGACAAGGGCGACCACTGGCTCCTCAACGGCGGCAAGATCTTCATCACCAACGCCCCCAAGGCCGACACCTACGTGGTCTTTGCGGTGACCACTCCCGACATCGGCACCAAGGGCATCTCCGCCTTCATTGTGGAAAAGGGCTGGGAGGGCTTCACCTTCGGCGACCACTACGACAAGATGGGCATCCGCTCCTCCTCCACCGCCGAGCTCATCTTCAACGACGTGAAGGTGCCCAAGGAGAACCTGCTGGGCAAGGAGGGCCAGGGCTTCAAGATCGCCATGTCCACCCTGGACGGCGGCCGTATCGGCATCGCGGCCCAGGCCCTGGGCATCGCCCAGGGGGCCTATGAGGCCGCTGTGGACTACGCCAAGGAGCGTGTCCAGTTCGGCAAGCCCATCGGCTTCAACCAGGCCATCGGCTTCAAGCTGGCCGACATGGCTACCAAGCTGCGCTGCGCCCGGCTGCTGGTCTACTCCGCCGCCGACCTGAAGGAGCACCACGAGCCCTACGGCACCGAGTCCGCCATGGCCAAGATGTACGCCTCTGACATCGCCCTGGAGGTCACCAACGACGCCGTCCAGATCTTCGGCGGCACCGGCTTCCTCAAGGGCATGGACGTGGAGCGGATGTACCGCGACGCCAAGATCACCACCATCTACGAGGGCACCAACGAGATCCAGCGGGTGGTCATCTCCTCCGCCATCATGGGCAAGCCCCCCAAGAGCGAGGGTGGCTCCTCCAGCCGGCCCAAGAAGCCCGCCCCCGTCACCGGCGTGCGCAAGCGCATCCTCCTGAAGGAGGGCAGCCCCGCCGAGCAGGTGGCCGCTCTGGTGGAGCACCTGAAGAAGGACGGCCACGACTTCACCGTGGGCATCCCCATGGACACTCCCATCAGCCAGGCCGAGCGGGTGGTCTCCGCCGGTCAGGGCATCGGCGATAAGAAGAACATGAAGCTCATTGAGAACCTGGCCAAGGCCGCCGGCGCCGCCGTGGGCTCCTCCCGCCCCGTGGCCGAGACCCTGAAGTACGTCCCCCTGGACCGCTACGTGGGCATGTCCGGCCAGAAGTTCAAGGGCAATCTGTACATCGCCTGCGGCATCTCCGGCGCCGTCCAGCACCTCAAGGGCATCAAGGACGCCTCCACCATCGTGGCCATCAACAAAAACGGCAACGCCCCCATCTTCAAGAACTGCGACTACGGCATCGTGGGCGATGTGGCGGAGATCCTGCCCCTGCTGACCGCCGCCCTGGACTGCGGCGAAAAGCAGCCCGCGCCCCCCATGGTCAAGATGAAGCGCCCCGCGCCCCCCAAGCCCGAGCCCATCGGCAAGCGCTATGTCTGCGGCGGCTGCGGCTATGAGTACATCCCCGAGGTAGGCGACGAGGACGGCGAGATCGCCCCCGGCACCCTGTTTGAGAATCTGCCCGAGGAGTGGGTGTGCCCCGAGTGCGCGGAAAAGAAAGATATGTTCATTGAAGCCTGAGTAAGAAGGAGGGACTATCATGTATTGTGTCCGTAATGTGACGGAAGACCTGTACTGGGTGGGGGCCAACGACCACCGGCTCCATCTGTTTGAGAATATCCACCCCATTCCCCGTGGCGTGAGCTACAACGCCTATCTGCTGCTGGACGAGAAGACCGTCCTCTTTGACACCGTGGACTGGTCGGTCTGCCGCCAGCTGTTGGAGAACATCGAGCACCTGCTGGATGGCCGGCCCCTGGACTATCTGGTCATCAACCACATGGAGCCCGATCACGGGGCCTCCATTGAGGAGATCCTTCTGCGCTGGCCGGAGGTGAAGATCATCTCCACCGAGAAGTCCTTCATGTTCATGCGCCAGTTTGGCTTCCAGGTGGACGGCCATGAGCTCATCGAGGTGAAGGAGGGCGACGGCTGCTCCTTCGGCAGGCACAACGTCACCTTCGTGGCCGCCCCCATGGTCCACTGGCCCGAGGCCATGGTCACCTTCGACACCACCGACGGCGTCCTCTTCTCCGCCGACGCCTTCGGCTCCTTCGGCGCTCTGGACGGCAAGCTCTTTGCCGACGAGGTCAACTTTGACCGGGACTGGATCGACGACGCCCGCCGCTACCTCACCAACATCGTGGGCAAGTACGGCCCCCACATCCAGCTCCTGCTGAAAAAGGCGGGGGGCATCCTGGACCAGATCAAGTACATCTGCCCCCTCCACGGTCCCGTGTGGCGGAAGGATCTGGGCTACTTCATCGACAAGTACGACAAGTGGAGCCGCTACGAGCCCGAGGAGAAGGGCGTCATGATCGCCTACGCCTCCATGTACGGCAACACCGAGGCGGCCGCTCAGGCCCTGGCCGCCAAGCTGTGCGAGAAGGGCGTCACCAACGTGTGGGTCTACGACGTGTCCAACACCCATGTCTCCCAGCTGGTCAGCGAGTCCTTCCGCCTGAGCCACATCGTCCTGGCCAGCGTCACCTACAACCTGGGCATCTACCCCGTGATGCACGACTACCTCATGCACCTCAAGGGGCTCAACCTCCAGCACCGCACCTTCGCCATCATCGAAAACGGCTCCTGGGCGCCCAAGTCCGGGGACCTCATGCAGAAGTTCGTGGACGAGGAGCTCAAGAACATGACCCTCCTCAACGAGCGGCTCTCCCTGGCCTCCGCCCTCCACCCCGACAAGGCTTCGGAGCTGGAGGCCCTGGCCGACGCCATCGTGGAATCCGTGCAATAATCCAGACCAAAACAGGGGCGTTCCGATGAAATTCATCGGAACGCCCCTGTTTTTCTGGTCCTTGGTTTATTTTACAAAAAATGAGGTTGACAAAGTGGACGATTTGTGCAATTATGGGGTGCTGCCAAAATGACCGGCCCATGAGGGGGCCGGTGAAAGGAAGGAGGGAACCCACCTCAGCGCCCCAGGATCTGAATGAAAAAAGAGGAGATGGATACCATCATGAAAAAGTCCCTTCGCGTTCTCTCGGTTGTGCTGGCCGGCTCTATGCTGCTGAGCAGCAGCGCCTTCGCCTGCACCGGTGTGTATGTCGGCAAGGAGGTCAGCACGGACGGCTCTTATATGATCGCCCGCAGCGAGGACCAGAGCAACGGCGCTTACAACAAGATGTTCTATGTCCAGCCCCGGGTGGAGAACGAGCCCGGCCGCTACATCGAGGATACGGCCACCGGCTTCAAGATCCCCCTGCCCGCCACGACCTATAAGTACAACTATGTGCCCGACTACACCCGCGGCGACGACGGCATGTACCCCGGCTCCTGCACCAACGAGTACGGCGTGAGCATCACCGCCACGGTCTCCACCTCCACCTGCGAGGCGTGGGAGAAGGAGGACCCCTTCGTGGAGCCCGGCCTGCGTGAGGCCATCCTGGCCGCCACCGTGGCCGCCGTGGCCAAGACCGCCCGTGAGGGCGTGGAGGTCCTGCTGGGCTATGTGGACGAGTACGGCTCCGAAGAGGGCAACACCGTCATGATTACCGACCAGAAGGAAGCCTGGATCGTGGAGATTTACAGCGGCCATCACTACTGCGCCATGAAGATGCCCGACGATCAGGTGGCCGTGTTCGGCAACCACAACATGATCGGCCTGGTGGACCCCAAGGCCACCCCCGAGGACGGCTTCTACTACTCCAAGGGCCTCTTTGAGACCATCGACAAGCTGGGCCTGGCGGCCAAGGAGGGCGAGCTCTATCACCTGGCCAAGTCCGTCAGCAACAACATCCGCGAGGACTCCAGCAACATGCGCAACTGGGCCGGTATGACCATCCTGGCCCCCTCCAAGGCCGGCGAGTACAAGAGCGATGAGTTCTATCCCCTGTTCTACACCCCCGACCAGAAGGTGAGCGCCCTGACCGTGATGGACATTTACCGCAACCGCCTGGAGGGCACCCCCCTGGACGTGACCCTGCCCGGCCAGGAGAACAACCGCGTCATCGGCACCGAGCGTTCCTCTCAGATCCATGTGCTCCAGACCTTCCCCGACTGGCCTGCTGAGTGCGCCGCCATCGACTGGCTGTGCCTGGGCAACGCCCAGCACTCCGTCTTCATCCCCCACTTCTCCGGCATCACCGACACCGCTGCCGCCTACAAGGTGGACGGCGAGGTCTACGACCCCAACGGCGCCTTCTGGATGTTCAAGCGCCTGTGCACCCTGGCCGAGCAGGACCGCACCCTTTACAGCAAGGGCGTGATGGACTTCTGGGACCTGCAGGAGCAGATCATGTACGACGAGATGATGGCCGCCGCCGAGACCATGCAGGCCAAGTACGCTGAGAGCCGCGCCGCCGGCGACGCCTATGTCACCGAGCTGGGCATCCAGACAGCCGAGCGGGAGATGGGCCTGACCCACAACCTGTACGCCAACCTGCTGACCACCATGATGTTCAACACTGGCCGGGCCGCCGGGCGTCCCCTGGAGACCTTCATGGCCGATGTGCCCCTGCGCCAGGTGGCCGAGTACAAGGGCTACGACGTGACCTGGACCAGCAACAGCGTCACCATCACCAAGGGCGCGACCAGCTATACCTTCGCCCCCAACGACGACCCCGCCTTCTTCTATCCCCAGGGCTATGCCTGCACGGACGCCGCCGGCAACGCCGTGGAGCTGAGCACCTACGCCTACATCCGCGACGGCGTGACCTACGTCCCCATGGACTTTGCCAACAGCCTGTAAGAAATTTTCCCATCAAAAAGGCGCGCTGCGAAAGCAGCGCGCCTTTTGTATTGGTTTGGCCGCCGGGCTCAGCGGTAGCGTTCGGCGGTCTCGACGAGGGCCTGAGTTACATCAATTTCTCCACCAACATTCATAGAATGGGGGTAGTCCCAATTCGCTTCGTGAGCACTAAAAGAGAAAATGGTTTGCTTCCCGACATCCGTCGATACACCGTCCAAAATGACCCACTCGCCATCTACAAAGGCATGATTCCATGCGTGTGCGCCATTGCGGACATCACCAGTGATTAGATAGCAGGGAATCCCCGCTGCACCGACGATCTGATTGATGGCAATGGCATAATCTTCACAATCCCCGGTGGTTTTCCCGTTCGTCCAGCTGAATCCGCCGTTTACCTCGTAGTTAAATCGGTCGCACACCGCTTTGACGCAGATCTCCACCTTTTCCCGGTCAGACATGCCGTCGGTGAACTGGGCGAAAATGGGGGCGAAGATTTGAGAGAGTTCCTCAGATGTTGGGCATGCTGTGTAATAAATAAGACTTTTTTCAATTCTAATTCCAAACTTTGCATCATAAGCGTAAAGACTGGGCATTGCGGAATTTACCTTAGCAACACCGCTATTAAAGCTATCCTTAGCAATCACTGCATAGTTGTAATTTTGGTTTACAGTCCCCTTAAATGTGCCCTGGCTGGTAATCAAATCACTGTGTACCAGCGTATCCACCGCCGCATTAAATGCGTCCTTATCAGTCAACCCTTTAATCTCGTCGCTCTGCTCGCTCCAATAGTCCACGACGGGCTTATGGGTGTCCAGACTGAGGGTGACGGGGGTGGAGCTGATGGTGCCCACCACGTTGCTGGGGGCGGCGGGCAATTCCGGTGTCTCCGGCTGTTCTGACTCCACCGGCTGCTCCGGCCCGGCGGGGGTCTGTCCGCCGCCGCTGAGCACCCCTTTCAGGCGTCCGTAGAGGACGGCGGCCTGGGCCCGGTCCACGGAGCGGTCCCCGGCGAAGGTGCCCTGCTCATCGGTGCCGGTAATGAGGTCCAGGGAGAAGACGGTGGTCACGGCGTCCTTGTAGCCGGCGGGGATGGTGGCAAAGTCGCCGATCTCCCCCTGAGTCTCGGCCTTTTCCCCCTCGGTGGGCAGGGCGGAGCCCTTGTCCCGGAGGATGTTGGTCATGACTGCGGCCATGTCATAGCGGGAGACCGGCTCCTCCATGCCGGCCTTCGTGCCGGCGAAGAGGCCGTGGGCCGTTCCGACGGCCTGGGCGGGGGCGTACCAGGGAGAAGCGTTCCCGCGGTCCAGCTCGGCCTTCTCGAACTTTACCGGGTAGGGGTCGGAGAGGGGCTGAGGGACCCGGACCTCCTCCAGCTCCCGGCGCATGGACACCGTCTCCAGGAAGGAGCGCACCCGGATGTGGAGGGGACCCTGGACGTCGCTCTCGTCCACCTTGAGCACCAGGGGCACCTTGCCCGAGATCTCCTTCATGAGGCGGATGATCTCGTCGGAGAGGTAGGCGTCGTGGCCGCAGCCGAAGCTGACCAGCTGGACATACTCCAGCCGGGGGCTCTTGGCCGCCAGAATGGCGGAGGAGATCATCCGGGCGTGGAAGTTGTTGACGATGTCCAGCCGGCTCAGGCTCAGGTCCTCCTCCTCGGTGCCGGGGAGGGAGTCCGCCGTCAGCACGGGGATGCCCATGCCGGTGAACATCTCGGGCAGCTCGTGGTTGACCAGGGCGTCGTTGTGGTAGGGCCGGGCGGCCAGCACCACGGCGAATTTGTCCTCCCGCTCCACCTGGTCCAGCACCTGCTGCCCCAGGGCCTTGAGCTGGTCCCGGAAGGCGTCCTGGGCGCGGTTGCCGGCCTGGAGGGCCCGGAGAGTCTCGGCCTCCGGGATCTGGAACTTCTCCTTCATGTACTTCTTGAGCTGCTTCTCCTGGTCCTCCATGGTGTACCAGTGGAACATGGGGTCGTCGTAGGGGATGCCCCACAGCTTTTCCGGGTCGTCGGAGTTGCCGATGACCAGGGGGTAGCCCTTGACCACGGCGCACATGGACTGGCTGGTCTTTTCCGTGTTCTCCGAGGGCACGGTGGTGACCACCGGCATGAAGATGCGGTCCACGCCCTTTTCGGCCAGGTTGCGCAGGTGGCCGTGGACCAGCTTGGCGGGGAAGCACACCGTGTCCGAGGTGACGGCGGAGATGCCCCCCTCGTAGATCTTCCGGGTGCTGGGGTCGGAGAGCCGGACGGTGAAGCCCAGGGCCCGGAGGAAGGTGCTCCAGAAGGGCATGGCTTCCCAGAAGGAGAGGACCCGGGGGATGCCGATGGTGACGCCCCGGTCCTGGGTGGGCTCCGGACAGGGGTAGTCCTGGAAGAGGAGCTTCTCCCGCTCCCGGAAGAGGTTGGGCACGGCAGTGGCCCGGGCGGTGGTCTCCTTGAGCTGTTTGCGCACCGACTCGTCCTTGGGATCGCCTAAAATCTCGCCCCGCTCACAGCGGTTGTTGGTGATCCACGCGCTGCCGTTGGAGAAGCGGAGGATGGTCCGCTTGCAGTGGTTGGCGCAGAAGGGGCAGGGGGCGTTCTCCTCCTGGCGGTAGGAGAAGCCGTCCAGCTCCTCCAGGTCCAAAAACGTCCGGTTGGCGGGGTTCTTCTTGTACCGCTCCCGGGTGATGAGGGCCATGCCGATGGCCCCCATGAGGCCGGGGTAGGGGGCCCGGAGGACGTTTCGACCGGTGTACTCCTCCATGGCCCGGAGGACGGCGTCGTTTTCAAAGGTGCCCCCCTGGACCACGATCTTGTCCCCCAGGGAGTCCAGGTTGGAAAGGCGGATGACCTTGGTAAAGACGTTTTCGATGATGGAGCGGCACAGGCCGGCCATGATGTCCTCGGCGCTGCGGCCGTTGCGCTGCTCGGTGATGATGCTGCTGTTCATGAAGACGGTGCAGCGGCTGCCCAGCACCGCCGGGTGCCGGGAGGCAAAGGCGGCCTCCTCGATGCCCTTGGTGGGGATGCCCAGGGAGGAGGCGAAGTTCTCCAAAAAGGAGCCGCAGCCGGAGGAGCAGGCCTCGTTGACCAGGATGTTGGTGATGATGCCCTTGTCCAGCCACATGGCCTTCATGTCCTGGCCGCCGATGTCCAGGATGAAGGTGGCGTCGGTCACGTACTTCTTGGCCGCCCGGGCGTGGGCCACCGTCTCCACCGTGTGGTACTCCGCCTGAAAAGCCTTGGCGAAGAGCATTTCGCCGTAGCCGGTGGTGCCCGCCGCCAGGATATGTAAGGTGGCGCCCGCCTTGCGGTAGCGGTCCCGGATCTCGATCAAGGCCCGCTTGGCCACCTTCAGAGGCTCCCCGGCGTTGGGGGCGTAGAAGGAGCCCAGCAGCTCCTCGTTGTCGTCCATGAGGACGAACTTGGTGGTGGTGCTCCCCGAGTCGATGCCCAGGTAGGCCCACACCTCCTCCCCGGCCTGGGGCTCCTTCCAGACCAGGGGGCGCTTCCGGTTGCGCTCCTCGAAGGCCTGCCGCTCCTCCGCCGTGGCGAAGAAGGGCCTGGCCTCCCGGGGCTGGTCCTCCGGGGCCCGGAACTCTCCGCTCCTGAGCTGCTCCAGCAGCCGGGCGGGCTCCGCCGCCGCGGCCCGGTCCCGGAACATGGTGTCCACGCACACCGCCGCCCCGCAGGCCACCATGAGCTCGGGGTGGGGCGGGATGAGGACCTCCTCTTTGGACAGGCCCAGCCGTTGGGCAAAGACCCGTACCAGAGCGGGGTTGAAGGTGAGGGGACCGCCCTCAAAGACCACGGGCCGGGTGATCTCCAGGCCCTGGGCCAGGCCGCCAATGGTCTGCTTGGCGATGGCGTGGAAGGCGGAGAGGGCCAGGTCGGACTTGGCCACCCCCCTGGTTGAGGAGGGGCTGGATGTCGGTCTTGGCGTAGACGCCGCACCGGCCGGAGATGTCGTAGACGCACGTGCCCTGCTCGGCCAGGGCGTTGAAGTCCTGGACGGGCACCTTCAGCAGGGAGGCGATCTCGTCGATGAAGGCGCCGGTGCCGCCGGCGCAGCTGCCGTTCATGCGCATGTCGGCCACGGTGAGGGCGCCGGTGGCGGGATCGGTCTGGAAGAAGATCATCTTGGCGTCCTGGCCGCCCAGCTCGATGGCGCAGCCCACCTTCTCGTACCGGCGCTTCAGGGCGGCGGCGTTGGCCGCCACCTCCTGGGCGAAGGGAATGTCCAGGCCCTCGGCGATGGGCTTGGCCCCCGACCCCGTCAGGCAGAAGCGGAAGGTCTCGCCGGGGAACCGCCGCTCCAGCTCCTCCATCACCCGGATGACGCTCTGAACCTGGTCGGCGTGGTGTCGCTGGTAGTCGGAGTACAGGATCTCTCCCGTCTCCGGGTCCAGGACCGCGATCTTGGTGGTGGTGGAGCCGATGTCGATCCCCGCGGCCAGGCCTCGCCCGGAGATCTTGTTCTGCATGGTAGCTGTCATGGTTTTCCTACGTTCTTTCTCTAAAATTCACGGCGCGGACGGCGTCCGGCGCCTGCTGCCTCCCTTGTTTGCCGGGAGTAACTTTCTATCTTAGTATTAAAGCATGTTTTATATTGAAATAGAAGTGAAAAAATGGTATTATTAATGAGAAAAACGCATAAATAAGGGGTGACTGTGTTTGAATATACAACAGTTGGAGAGCTTCATCCAGGTGGCGGAGCATCTGAACTTTGCCCGGGCGTCGGAGGCTTTGAACATCACCCAGTCCGCCGTCTCCCGGCAGATCCGCGCCCTGGAGGAGGAGCTGGACACCAAGCTTTTCCGCCGGACCACCCGGACGGTCTCCCTCACCTCCGACGGGGCCATCTTTCTGGAGCACGCCAAGCAGATTCTGGGGCAGCTGAAGATTGCCACCGCCAAGATCCGGCACCACACCAACGCCCGGGTCCAGCCTCTGACCATCGGCTGTGAGAGCGAGACCGACCTGGACTTCCTCTGCGGCATTCTAGACCTGTGCCGGGAGCAGATTCCCGCCTTCCACCCCTTCCTCAAGGTCATTCCACACCGCTCCCTCCTCAACCTCTTCTTCCAGCACGAGATCCAGGTCCTGCTGGGCTTCCGGGAGAACCTGCCCGTCAAGGAGGAGCTGATGTTTCGGGAGCTGGAAAAAATCCCCCTGTGCTGCGTTCTACCCCGGAGCCATCCCTATGCGGGCCGGGCGGAGATCAGCGAGGAGGCGCTCTACGGCCAGAACCTCATCCTCTGCAATTCCTACACCGTTCCCTCCAAGGTGGTGGAGGTCCAGAACCGGGTGATCCAGCACATCTCCCCCGAGCGGATCCACGCCAGCGACAATCCGCAGGCGGTCCTCACCCTGGTCCGGGCGGGGTATGGCTGCTCCATCCTGCCCATATCGTCCTCCTATGACGGCGCTGCCGCCTGCGTCCCCATCAAAAACGTGCCGCCCCTCTCCTACGGCATGATTTTCCAAAGGGATTCCTCTGACCCCGTTCTGAAGCGTTTTCTGGACATTGCGCTGCATGCCGCCCAAGCCTGAGGGAGAAAAAACGGAAAAATCCGGAATGTGCGCACTTGACAGTCATCCTCTACTGATGTAAACTATGAAAGCGAAGGCGCCGCGATCGAGGAGGTTGCGACGCCTTCTTTGTATACAACATATCAAAGCCCAAAGCCGGCCGGCGGCCGCAAAAAGAGAGCGCCGGCCGTGCAGAATCAAAGGCCAGAGGTGATTGAAGTGGAGCGAAATGTGAAAGAACTGGAAGCCTGCCTGGAGAAGCGGTTCCGAAAGCGGGGCTACCCCGGCATGTCGGTGTGCATCCGGGGGCCGGAGGGCATTCTCTATGAGAAGGGCTTCGGGTATCGGAGCATTGAGCACCAGAAGCCGGTGGACGCCGACACGGTGTTCGGTATCGCCTCCATGAGTAAGTCCATGACGGCCTTGGCCTGCTGCATCCTGGATGTGGAGGGGAAGATGAGCCTGGAGGACCCAGTGGTCAAATACTTCCCCGACTTCCACATCCCCGGCGCGCCGGACGAGTGTATCACCGTGCGGACCTTGGCCATGCACCGGTCGGGCCTGCCTCCCATGGAGCCTCTGGAGTGGTCCATCGCCATGAACAGCAAGGAGCGGGACACCCACTGGTACCGGGAGATGGTGCGCACCGCCCCCAACAAGATGGACCGCATCGAGCAGATCGTGGACTACATCACGGCGGGCAACTATGAGCCGGTGGGGGCGCCGGGGGAGTACATGAGCTACTCCAACGAGGGCTACGCCATCCTCTCCTACATCGTGGACCAGGCGGCCGGCATCACCTTGGAGGAATTCCTGAAAAAGCGGATCTTTGAGCCCCTGGGCATGACCCGGACGGTACTGGACGTGGACTGCTCGGAGGCCCGGGACCTGGCCGGAGACAATATTACCAGCCTGTTCGAGCGGGACGACGACGGCAAGCTGGTGTGGGACGACAACTGGTCCGTCCTGCCCCCCTTCCGGGGCTGCGCCTGCGTGAAGTCCACCGCCAAGGACATCACCAAATACTACCAGATGCTCTCCAACGGCGGCGTGTGGGAGGGGAAACAGGTCATCCCCGCCGAGGCGGTGGAGCTGATGATCGGCAAGGCCTTCCCCCTCCGGGAGAAGTACTACTACTGCATGGGGCTCCAAAAGCGGCTGCTGGGAGGCAAAATGGTGTGTCAGCACGCCGGCGGCCTCCACGGCGTGTCCACCGAGGGCGGCCTTATGGAGGGGGGCTACGGCGTGGCCGTCCTGTGCAATGAGGGCGATTTGGATGTGGAGGAGTTCCAGTGGATCTGCTACAACTACATCCTGGGCCTCCCCCTGGAGACGGAGCACTACTGGGACATCCCCAACGGCGGCACTTTCAGCCGGCCGGAGATGCTCTGCGGCGACTACCTGTGCCACGAGGGCCTGCCCGTCCACTGCATCGTGGAGGACAAGGACGGGGTCCTGTGCGGTAGCTACCAGGATAAGCCGGTGGTGCTGCGCTGGTGTGGACAGAACATCTTCACCGCCGTAGACGCCAAGGACCCGGCCAAGCGGGTGACCACCCTGCGATTCTACACCCGGAACGGCTCCGCCTGGGGCGTGAAGTGCGGCTCCCGGATCTATCAGCGGGTCCGGGCCGAGCGGCCATAGACCGGGGAGGGGGAAGAAACAACAATGAAAAGCTACATTATCAAGCAGCTTCTCCAGGGTCTGCTGCTGGTGGTGTGTGTGTCCATCCTGGTGTTCAGTCTGCTCTATATGATGCCGGGCAATCCGGTGGATATGGTGGTGGACCGGAAGGTGTCGGCTGAGAAAAAGGCCGAGATCGCCCACGAGATGGGCTACGACCGTCCCCTGGTGGAGCAGTATGTGGACTGGGCCAAGGGGATCATCTTTGAGCGGGACTTCGGCACCTCCACCCGGTACAAGGTACCGGTGTGGGACCTGATGATGGCCCGTATCCCCAAGAGCCTCACCCTGTGCGGCTGGTCCCTGGTCATCGAGCTGATCATCTCTCTGCCCATTGGTCTACTGTGTGCCATCAAAAAAGACTCCCTATTTGACCGGATTACGGTGAACTTCACCCTGCTACTCACCGCCCTGCCCAGCTTCTGGCTGGGGGCCCTCCTCATACTGGTCTTCGCCGTGGGACTGGACGTCCTGCCCATCAGCGGCGACAAGAGCGCGGCCTACTTCATCCTGCCGGTATTCTCTCTGGTGGCCTCCAGCGTGGCCGGCATGATCCGCCTGACCAAGGCGGAGGTGCTGGAGGTCCTCAACGAAAAATATGTCACCACTGCCTTTGCCAAGGGCCTGCCCCGACGGACCGTCATGGTCAAGCATGTGCTGCGCAACGCCCTCATCATCGTCACCGTCCAGGTCTTTATGTCCATCCCCTGGCTCATCTCCGGCGCGGTGGTCACAGAGAAGATCTTCAACATCGCCGGCATGGGCAACCTGCTCCTTAACTCCATCGTGGTGCAGGACTTCCCGGTGGTCCAGGCGGTGCTCCTCATCATCGCCATCCTGACGGTGATCTGCAATATCATCAGCGATCTGGTGGTGGGCCTTCTGGACCCCCGCATCCGGATCTCCATGGGGGGAGGCGACAAGTGATGGGCGGAAGAAACAGCAAGGCAAAGGAGGCCCTCCTGTCCTGCGTCAAGAACTGGAACTTCATGGTGGGCTTTGTGATCCTGCTCAGCGTGATCCTGGTGGCCATCTTCGCCGAGGAGATCGCCCCCTACGACTACACCGCCCAGCTGGTGGGCGACAAGTATACCGCCCCCTGCGCGGAGTTCTGGTTCGGCACCGACGAGCTGGGCCGGGACATGTTCTCCCGCACGATCTATGGCACCCGCATCACCCTGTGGGTGGCCTTCCTGGGCGCCACCCTCCAGCTGGTCATCGGCGTCACCGTGGGCCTCATCTGCGGCTACTTTGGTAAGTGGGTGGACCGGGTGTTCTCTTTCCTCACCGACCTCACCTGGTGCATCCCGGGCACCATCCTGGCCCTGGCGGTGGTCACCCTCATCGGCAAGGGCCTCACCAACTCGGTCATCGCCATCTCCCTGGTCTCCTGGGCCAGCTATGCCAGGCCGATCCGGGCCAAGACCATGTCCCTGAAGACCATGTCTTTCGTGGAGACCGGCGCCGCCTTCGGTGAGTCCGCCTTCTCCCTCATGTTCCGGTACATCCTGCCCAACGTGGTGCCCTCCCTCATCGTCATGGTGTCCATGAGCCTGCCGGGCACCATATTGTCCACCACCACCCTCTCCTTCCTGGGCCTGGGCTCCCAGGCCCCCTCCCCCGACTGGGGCCTGGCCCTCTCCAACGGCATCGACTACATCAGCCGGGCCCCCTGGCTGAGCGTCTTTCCCGGCATCGCCCTGGTCTACACTGTGGTGGGCTTCAACCTGCTGGGCGAGGGCCTGAGAGACGTGCTGGATCCCCATATGAAGGCGCAATAAGGAGGGGTACGGTATGAGTGAAGAACTGTTAAGACTGGAACACCTGTGCATAGACTATAAGGTCAAGGGCGGCTATCTCTCCGCCGTCCACGATGTGAGCTTTACCATCGGGCGGGGCGAGATCTTTGCCGTGGTAGGGGAGTCGGGCTGCGGCAAGTCCACCGTGGCCCACAGCATCATGGATCTGCTCTCCGGCGGCAATGCCCGGATCAGCGGCAAGATCTTCTTTAAGGGAGAGGATCTGCGCACCTATACGGAAAAGCAGATGGAGGCCGTCCGGGGCAAGGAGATCGGCATGATCTTCCAAAACCCCCTGGACTCCCTCAACCCGGTCTACAAGACGGGCAATCAGGTCCAGGAGGCCATATTGCTGGACCACGTGGAGAAACAGGAGGCCTGGAACCGGGTGGTCAAGCTCTACCAGGACGTGAAGATGCCCGACGCCCAGGAGCGGGCGGGGAGCTATCCCCACGAGCTCTCCGGCGGCATGCGGCAGCGGGTGATGATCGCCATGATGCTCTCCCGGAATCCGGAGCTGCTCATCGCCGACGAGCCCACCACCGCCCTGGACGTGACCATTGAGGCCCAGATCCTGGAGATCATCAAAGAGCTCAAGGAGAAGTACCACACTGCCATCATGCTCATCACCCACAACTTTGGTCTGGTGGCCGAGGTGGCGGACAAGATCGCCGTGATGTACGCCGGCGAGGTGGTGGAGTGGGGGGACGTGTTCGAGATCTTCGAGCAGCCCATGCACCCCTACACCCGCCTGCTCATGCAGGCCCTGCCCCGGCGGACCAAGAAGGAGGGCCGGCTCCAGACCATCGACGGGTCGGTGCCCCGCATCCTGGACCAGAAGCCGGGCTGCCGGTTCGCCAATCGCTGTCCCATGGCGTCGGAGAAATGCTTTGCCCAGACGCCGGAGGTGGTATCGGTGAGCCCCACCCATGGCTGCCGGTGCTTCGCCATAGGAGAGGAGGCGGGAACATGTCAGTAATGATCCAGCTGGACCACCTGCAGAAGCACTTCAAGCTCTCCAAGGGCCTGATCGGCACCGACAAGCGGGTGGTCAAGGCGGTGGACGACGTCTCCTTCTCGGTGGAGAAGGGGGAGATCGTGGGCCTGGTAGGCGAGTCGGGCAGCGGCAAGACCACCCTGGCCCGGGTGGTACTCAGCCTCTCCAAGATGACCGGCGGCGACGTGCTCATCGACGGGGTGGACCTGGCCAAGGCCACCCACAAGGACATGGATAAGCTCCACCGGGACATCGCTGTGGTATTCCAGGACCCGGCCTCCAACCTCAACCCCCGGCAGACGGTGGAGAGCTCCATCATGCGCCCCATGGTCATCCACGGGGTCTCCCACGCCGAGGCCCGGAAAAAGGCCGGAGAGGTCCTGGACATGGTCAAGATGGACCGGCGCTACCTGGACAGCTACCCCCACCAGCTCTCCGGCGGGCAGCTCCAGCGCATCGCCATTGCCCGGGCCCTGGCCCTCTCGCCCAAGATCATGATCCTGGATGAGCCCACCAGCGCCCTGGACGTCTCCGTCCAGGCCCAGATCCTCAACCTGCTGCTGGACCTCCAGGAGGAGATGGGGCTCACCTACCTCATCATCACCCACGACCTCAACGTCATCAAATACATCAGCGACAAGATCGCCGTCATGTATCTGGGCAAGCTGGTGGAGTTTGGCCCCACTGAGGAGGTGGCCAATCATCCCAAGCACCCCTACACCAAGGGCCTCATGGACGCCGCTCCTATTCTGGACCCCCGACTCCGGGGCCGGAAGAAGGAGATCATGGAGGGGGACGCCGGAAGCCTCATCGACGTGGGCAGCGGCTGCCGGTTCGCTCCGCGGTGCCGGTACGCCGGACCGGAGTGCAGGGAGCATGACCCTCAGCCGGTCATGGTGGATGGAGATCATCAAGTGGCCTGTTTTCACCCACTTGAGATATAATTTGAGATTCAGAAAAGGAGGAACAAGTAATGAAGAGAAGAAGATGGATTGCGATGGCCCTTTGCGGCACTATGCTGGCCGGCGTGCTGGCCGGCTGCGGCGGCGGAGGCGCCCAGGAGAGCAGCAGCGCTGAGGGCGGTGACGCCGCCGTCAAGGACACCATCGTGTTCTCCGATGACGAGTGGTACGGCACCGACCCCTATCAGCAGGACACCTGGAGCAGCATCCAGTCCCTGATCTCCGACCCCCTCTTCACCCTCGATCCCGCCACCGGCGATCTGCTGGACGGCATCTGCACCGACCTCACCGTCAGTGAGGACGGCCACACCATGACTGCCACCGTGCCCGAGGGCAAGTACTATGCCACCGGCGAGCAGGTGGAGCCCGAAGACGTGGTGGCCTCCATTGAGTGGGGCAAGGAAGTGAGCCCCTACGCCGACGGCTACGCCAACATCGAGTCCATGGAGGTGGACGGCCGGAACGTGATCTTCCACCTGTCCACCTTCCGCTCCGACCTGCTCTACTACCTGGGCGAGTGTTTCATGGGCGTCATCGACAAGGACCAGCTGGACACCATGAGCAAGGACGAGCTCATGTGGGGCGCCGTGCCCTACGGCCTCTACTATGTGGAGAGCTATGAGCCCGGCACCGGCGTGACCCTGGCCGTCAATGAGGGCTACAAGGCCGATAACCCCCTGGTCACCAACAAGGGCCCCGCTCAGATTCCCCACGTGGAGGTCAAGTTCAACTCCAACCAGGAGGAGTTCACCATCCTGGAGGAGCTGAAGGCCGGCGACATCGACTACGTCAACCGCATCTCCGCCGACGGCCGGGCCCAGCTGGAGGGAATGGAGGGCTTCCAGGTGGTCAACAAGACCTACCCCATCATCCAGTACTTCGAGCTCAACACCGACGAGGGCAGCATCTTTGCCGACCCCAACGTCCGTCTGGCCATGATCCTGTCCATCGACCGCGACGCCCTGTGTGAGCTGGTGGACGGCGCTGCTGTTCCCGGCTACTCCATCATCTTTGACTCCATGAAGAACTTCTCCCAGGCCGCTAAGGACGACTTTATGGAGAATTACGCCAACGATCCCAAGCGGGCCCAGCAGCTCCTGGCCGATGCCGGCTGGACCGACTCCGACGGTGATGGCTACCTGGACAAGGACGGCCAGCCCCTGGAGTTCACCTTCTATGTGGACAGCACCGGAACCAGCCAGACCATCGTCCAGGGCCTTCAGGAGCAGATGAAGAACGCCGGCTTCCTGATGAACATTGAAACCGTGGACTGGAACTACATCCACGAGTACATCCACAACGACGAGTACGACGCCGGCCTCCAGAGCCTGGAGTGGGCCGAGCCCATCCTGATCCTCAACGCCTGCTACTATGACCAGGACGCCCCCGGCAACGACGAGGCCTACTACGCCGCCGTGGAGGACGCTGCCGAGACCGTTGACGGCAACGAGCGCACCGAAAAGATCGGCCAGATCCAGATGGATATGTTCAAGAATTGCAACATCATCCCCTTCTTCAGCAACCTGTCCTACATCGCCTACGGCGATCAGGTGAAGGGCATCGTGGTCCAGTCCGACAGCTCCCTGTACTGGAACGACCTGAGCTTCTAAGCCCCAATTTAAACCAAAAGCACTGGCGCCGGTACCTGCCGTACCGGCGCCATCGTGCGCGTACAGACAAATCCAGAAAGAGGGTAACAAAATGGAGCACCCCATCGGTATCATCGGCGGCATGGGCCCCATGGCCTCCCAGCTCTTTTATAAAATGGTGACGGAGCACACGGCGGCGGAGCGGGACCAGGACCACATCAACCTCATCCTGCTCAGCGACGCTTCCATGCCCGACCGGACGGCGGCCATCCTGTCGGGGCAGTACCAGGGCCCGGAGGAGCAGCTCCTCTCCGACGCCCGGCTGCTGGAGCAGTGCGGCTGCACCGCCATCGCCATCACCTGCAACACCGCCCACTTCTTCGCCGACCGCATCGCGGACAAGATCGGCATCCCCATCCTCCACATGATCCGGGAGACGGCGGCCGCCCTGGCAAGCCGGTGCCCCGGGGGCAGGGTGGGCATCCTGGCCACCGACGGCACCATCCAGACGGGGCTCTACCAGAAGGCCCTGGAGGCCCTGGGCCTCACCCCCTGGACCCCTCCGGCGGAGATCCAGAGGGAGGTCATGCACCAGATCTACGACCGGGTGAAAAAGGGCCTGCCCTGCGACCGGGAGAGCTGGGGGCGCATTGAGGAGGCCTGCCGTCAGGCGGGCTGCGCCGCGGTGGTGCTGGCCTGTACGGAGCTCTCCGTCATCAAGGCCGACGAGGGCCTGGAGGACTGGTATGTGGACCCCATGGAGACCCTGGCCCGGAAGGTCATCGAGACCGCCGGAAAGACCTATCGCTGAAGAGAGGAGAACGAGACTATGGGACTGCCTGAAAACAGCGGCTTTGACCTCCACGCCAAGTGGCCCCGGGGGGAGCGGGACCTCATCACCGACGTGCCCGGGGTGAAGGTAGGCCATGTGACATTAAAGGAAGGGGACATCCACACCGGCGTCACCGCCGTGCTGCCCCACGGGGGCAACTGCTTCCAGGACAAGGTGATGGCCGGGGTGTCGGTCATCAACGGCTTCGGCAAGAGCGTGGGCCTCATCCAGATCCAGGAGCTGGGCACCATCGAGACCCCCATCCTCCTCACCAACACCCTCAGCGTGGGCACCGCCTGCCAGGAGCTCACCCGGTACATGCTGGAGGGGAACCCGGACATCGGGGTCACCACCGGCACGGTGAACTGCGTGGTCACCGAGTGCAACGACGGTCGGCTCAACGACATCCGGGGCCTCCACGTCCGCCCCGAGCACGTCCGTGAGGCCCTGGCCAATGCCAGTGAGGACTTTGAAGAGGGGGCCGTGGGTGGCGGCACCGGTATGGTCTGCCTGGGCCTCAAGGGGGGCATCGGCTCCGCCTCCCGGCGGGTGGACGTGGACGGCCAGCCCTACACCGTGGGCGCCCTGGTCATGTCCAACTTCGGCGCGCCGGGCAACCTCATCATCGGCGGGAAGCACTACGACACCAATTTGGGCCGGGAAGAGCGGAAGGACGAGGGCTCCATCATCATGCTACTGGCCACCGACATCCCCCTCAACGAGCGGCAGCTGAGCCGGCTGGCCAAGCGGTCCATGGTGGCCCTGGGCCGGGTGGGCTCCTACTGCGGCAACGGCAGCGGCGACATCGCCATCGCCTTCACCACCGCCAACCACCTACCCCATTATAGTGAGAAAAATATCCTGGAGACCAAAATGTTCTACGACGAGAACATCGACCGGGTCTTTGTGGCCGGGGTGGAGGCGGTGGAGGAGGCCATCATCAGCTCCCTCTACCACGCCGAGACCACCACGGGGGTCCGGGGCAACTGCTACCTGGGGCTCCGGGACTTCGTAGCCCGGTACGGCGGTTAAGGGGGCGGTCCCATGGCAGTCTACTTCATCAGCGCCGACCTGGAGGGCATTGCCGACGTCACCGCCTGGTGCGAGACCGAGCCGGGGGGACAGGGCTACGAAGAGGCCCGGGTCCAGATGACCCGAGAGGTGGCGGCGGCCTGCGAGGCCATCCTGGACGCCGGCCACCAGGCGGTGGTCCGGGACGGCCACGGCTGCGCCCGGAACCTCCCCCACGACAAGCTGCCCCGAGGCGTCCGGCTTATGCGGGGCTGGGCCTGCCATCCCGGCTCCATGATGGCCGGCCTGGACGGAGGTTATGCCGGCGCCCTCTACATTGGCTACCATGCCCCCGCCGGCACCGACGGCAGCCCCCTGGCCCACACCATCAACAAGGACGTCATCCACTGCCTGAAGGTCAACGGCCGCGTCGCCTCCGAGTTCACCCTCAACTCCCTGTACGCCGCCCAGCTGGGGGTGCCCTCTATTTTTCTCAGCGGCGACGAGACCATCTGCCGCCTGGCGGCGGAGGAGATCCCGGGACTCACCACCGTGGCGGTGAAGGAGTGCCGGGGCAACTCCACCTTCAACCTCCACCCCGACGACGCCTGCGAGGCCATCCGGGCGGGGGTGGCGGCGGCCCTGACCCGGCCTCTGCCGGTGCGGGCGGTGCCGGAGACGCTGACGGTGGAGGCCGTCTTCACCGGCCACCAGGCGGCCCGCCGGGCCCAGGCCCTGACGGCCCTGGCCCGGTCCCCCTTCACCCGCACCGCCGTGGACGCCGTCTCCTACACCGCCCACAGCCCCACGGAGCTCAATGAGGCCGTGGAGGAGATCATCGGCTGAGGCTCCGGGGCACAAAATCGCATATTTTATGAACAAACATCGTTCCTTTTGTAAATGTTAGCACTCACGTGTTGACAGTGCTAATCCGCGGTGCTATAACATAATTGTTCCAAGAAGAGGAGTTCAGAGAGCTCCTCCGCAGGGCAAAAAGTAAGTGCTGTGAATGGAGGAATGACTTATGTTGCCCAGCATTTTTGGTGAGAACCTGTTCGATGATTTCTTTGATGACCGTTTTGGGATGTTTCCCATGTGGAATACCGGCCGTGATCCGCTCTACGGCAAGCACGCCAAGAACCTGATGAAGACCGATGTGCGGGAGACCGAGAACACCTATGAGGTGGATGTGGATCTGCCCGGCTTCAAGAAGGGCGAGATCACCGTGGACCTGAAGGACGGCTACCTGACCATCAGCGCCGCCAAGGGCCTGGACAAGGACGAGAAGGACAAGGAGGGCCGTTACATCCGCCGGGAGCGCTATGCTGGTTCCTGCAGCCGGAGCTTCTATGTGGGCGATGTGAAGCCCGAGGACGTGTCCGCCAAGTACGAGGACGGCATCCTGAAGCTGTCCATGCCCAAGGCGGGCAAGAAGGAGCTGCCTAAGCGCTCCACCATCGCCATCGGCTGATGGGACAAGTTCATACCAAGCTGTAAAAAGGGGGGCGCTCCCAGAGATGGGAGCGCCCCCCTTTTGCGCGTTTTTAGGGCTTTGATGCTTCAATGGACAGGACGGTGAGGGTGTTTCCAGCCACGGAAAAGCGGATGTTGTGGCCGGCGAAGTCCATGCCGTAGACCCGCTCCGGGTCGTGCTGGTAGGAGGGGCGGGGGTCCCGGGCCAGGACGGCCAGCAGGGCCCGGGCCTTGTCCCCGGGCAGCCGCCCCAGCAGCTCCGGCGGACAGTCCACCTCCAGCTCCCCGCCGCCGGTGGGGGCAAAGCCCCCCAGGGCCTCGGGGTGGCAGTCGGCGTAGGGGAGGTAGGGCTTGATGTCCAGGATGGGGGTGCCGTCCATGAGGTCGGCCCCTGAGACGATGAGCTGGGGACCGTCGGGGGTGTGAAGCCGGATCTCCTCCAGCTTCACGGCGGAGAGGCCGATGGGGTTGGGCCGAAAGGGGGAGCGGGTGGCAAAGACCCCCATGCGCTCGTTGCCACCCAGCCGGGGCGGGCGGACAGTGGGGGACCAGCCGGCGCCCACTGAGCGGGAAAAGACCCACACCAGCCACAGGTGGGAAAAGCCCTCCATGCCCCGGAGGGCGTCGGGGTTGCGGTATTCCGGCGCAAAGACCACCGAGGCCCGGAGGGACTCCACCAGACCGCTCTGCCGGGGGATGCCGAACTTGGTGGGGAAGTCGCTGCGGATATGGGCCACAGGGGCCATGGTAAAGGTATCGTCCATAGAGGTCTCCTTCCAGGCGGGGTCGCTGCCCCACGGGGATCATTTTGTCAGGGCTATTGTATCACAGGTGAGGGCAGCAGAACAAGAGGATGACCATTTCCTTCCAGTTTAGCGGGAACCGCGTGACTTTTCCCCGGACGGCATGCTATACTTATTTCATCAGGAACCACACAAGACCAAGATCGGAGCGTGAAATATGCGGAAACTGCCCAAATGGATTCAGGACCTGCGGGGACTCTCACCCGCCAATTTTCTCTTTTTGACGGCCGCGGGGCTCATCAACGCCTTCGGCATCACCATTTTTCTGGCCCCCGTCAAGCTCTATGACAGCGGTATCTCGGGGACCTCCATGCTGCTCTCCCAGCTCACCCCGGAGACGTGGACCCTCTCCATCTTCCTCCTCCTCCTCAACACCCCCCTCTTCCTCTACGGGCTGCGGCGGCAGGGGACGGTCTTTACAGTGTACGCCATGTATACGGTGGCCATCTACTCCCTGGGGGCCTGGCTCATTACCGACGTTCTCCCCGTGGATGTGACCATGGCCTCGCCCCTGGCGGGCTCCGACCTGCTGCTGTGCGCCCTCTTCGGCGGCCTCATCTCCGGCCTGGGCAGCGGCCTGGCCATCCGCTATGGCGGCGCCATGGACGGCATCGAGGTCATGGCGGTCATCTTCGCAAAACGCCTGGGACTGTCGGTGGGTACCTTCGTGATGATCTACAACATCGCCCTCTACATCGTCTGCGGTGTGGTCCTCCAGAGCTGGATTCTCCCCCTCTACTCCATCGTCACCTACATGGCCGCCCTCAAAACGGTGGACTTTATTGTGGAGGGCCTGGACCGGTCCAAGGGGGTCTTTATCGTCACCATCCGACAGGAGGAGGTGTGCCGGGCCCTCTCTGAGACCTTTGAGCACGGCATGACCATCGTAGACGCCAAGGGCTTTTACTCCAACTCCCCCCGGACCCTCATTTACGTGGTGGTCAACCGCTTCCAGATCATCCCTATGAAGGATCTGGTCCACCGGATCGACCCCACCGCCTATATTACCATCCACGAGGTGGCCGACGTCTTTCAGATGAACCAGGACAGCGCCCCGGCGCCCAAATCCGAACCTGCGCCTGAGCCCGAGCCGGAGCCGTAAACCCATACACAGGAACAGGTCTGGTGCGCCAGACCGGAAAGGTGGAACCATCATGCTCTCCATTTTCTTCAGCCCCCGAGGAACCACGAAAAAAACCGCCCGCGCCATTGCCGGCCACGACGGACCGGTGCAGGAGCGGGACCTGCTGGGCCGCCCCCTCACCGAGGACCTGGACGTACCGGCGGAGGAGCCGGTGCTGGTGGCCATGCCGGTCTATGCCGGGCGCATCCCCCAGCACTGCTTCGAACAGCTCTCCGCCCACCTGAAGGGCCACGGCGGCCCCGCCATCGCCGTGGCGGTGTACGGCAACCGGGACTACGACGACGCCCTCACCGAGCTCCAGGACCTGCTGGAGGCCAACGGCTTCCACGTGGTGGCGGCGGGGGCCTTCATCGGCCGGCACTCCATTTTCGACCACGTGGCCGCCGGCCGCCCCGACGAGGCCGACCTGGCCGCCATGGCCGACTTCGGCGGGCGCTGTCGGGAGGTTCTGGCCGCCTATGTCCCCGGCGGGGACCATCCCCCCATCGCCATCAAGGGCAGCCACGACCTGCCCCCCCATAAGAAGGTGTCCTTCCACCCCTCCGCCGGGGACCGGTGCATGAAGTGCAACGCCTGCGCCAACGCCTGCCCCGCCGGAGCCATCCCCAAAGAGACCCCCTGGGTCACCGACGAGACCAAGTGCATCTCCTGCGGCGCCTGCATCTACCTCTGTCCCACCCAGACCCGGCAGTACCGGGGGGAGGCCTACGAGACCGCCGCCAGGGGGTTTGAGGCCAAGTGTGCCCAGCGCCGGGAGCCGGAGGTGTTCTTTTAAGGTATGAATGAGATCATTCAGAGCCTCTACGACCGCAAGTCGGTGCGGGCCTTTGAAGAGCGCCCGGTGCCGGCGGAGCTGAAGGCGGAGATCCTGGCCGCCGCCGCCCAGGCCCCCACCGCCGGCTGCCAGCAGCTCTACACCATCCTGGACATCACCGATCCGGCCCTCAAGGAGGCCCTGGCAGAGACCTGCGACCACCAGCCCTTCATCGCCCAGGCCCCGGTGGTGCTGGTGTTCTGCGCCGACTGCCTCCGCTGGTATGACGCCTACCGGGCGTCGGGGCTCTCTCCACGCCGCCCCGGTCCCGGAGACCTGATGCTGGCCGTCACCGACGCCGCCATCGCCGCCCAGAACGCCGTGGTGGCCGCCCAGAGCCTGGGGCTGGGCTCCTGCTACATCGGGGACATTATGGAGCGGTACGAGGACCAGCGCCGGCTTTTACAGCTGCCCCCCTGGGTCTTTCCCGCCTGCATGCTGGTGCTGGGCTGGCCCACCCGGCAGCAGAAGGAGTGCAAAAAACCCGCGCGGTTCGATCCGGCCTATATCGTCCACGAAAACGGCTACCGCCGCCTGGAAGAGGAGCAGCTCCGGGCCATGTTCCGGGAACGGTGCGGCGGCCAGACCTTCGAGGGCTTCCTCTCCGCCTTCTGCGCTCGGAAGTACGAGTCGGACTTCTCCCGGGAGATGAGCCGGTCCGTGGGGGAATATCTCCAAGACCTGGAACGGGTGGCGGAGCCTGCCACGGAGAAATAGACAAAGTTTGCGAAAGTTTTGTTGCAATTTTCTATCGGAATGGTATAATTGTGGCAAGCGATACCAAATCGACTTTTGAACTTCAGAAGGAGGACGAACCAATGGCAAAATTTGTCTATGACTTCTTCGAGGGCAACGGCTCCATGCGTGAGCTGCTGGGCGGCAAGGGCGCCAACCTGGCGGAGATGTCTAACCTGGGCATGCCTGTGCCTCAGGGCTTCACCGTGACCACCGAGGCCTGCACCCAGTATTACAACGATGGCCGTACCATCGCGCCCGAGATCGAAGCCGAGATCATGGAGCATTTGGCCAAGCTGGAAGAGAAGACCGGCAAGAAGTTTGGTGATACCTCCAATCCTCTCCTGGTGTCCGTCCGCTCCGGCGCCCGGGCCTCCATGCCCGGCATGATGGATACCATCCTCAACCTGGGCCTCAACGACGTGGCCGTGGAGGGCTTTGCCGCCAAGACCGGCAATCCCCGCTTCGCCTACGACTCCTACCGCCGGTTCATCCAGATGTTCTCCGACGTGGTTATGGAGCTCTCCAAGAAGCGCTTTGAGGAGATCATTGATGACCTGAAGGACAAGAAGGGCGTCAAGCAGGACGTGGAGCTGGACGCCGATGACATGAAGGAGCTGGTGGTCCGCTTCAAGGAGTTCTATAAGAACGAGAAGGGCGAGGACTTCCCCCAGGACCCCAAGGTCCAGCTCATGGAGGCCGTGAAGGCCGTGTTCCGCTCCTGGGACAACCCCCGCGCCAATGTCTACCGCCGCATGAACGAGATCCCCTACGACTGGGGCACCGCCGTCAACGTCCAGTCCATGGTGTTCGGCAACTCCGGCAACAGCTCCGGCACCGGCGTGGCCTTCACCCGTAACCCCGCCACCGGCGAGAAGGCCCTCTTTGGTGAGTACCTCATCAACGCCCAGGGCGAGGACGTGGTGGCCGGCGTGCGTACCCCCTCTCCCATCAGCAAGCTGCAGGAGGAGATGCCCGGCGTGTACGAGCAGTTCGCCGACATCGCCAACCGCCTGGAGCAGCACTACAAGGACATGCAGGACATGGAGTTCACCATCGAGGATGGTAAGCTGTACATGCTCCAGACCCGCAACGGCAAGCGTACCGCCGTGGCCGCTCTGAAGGTGGCTGTGGATCTGGTGGACGAGGGCATGATCGACGAGAAGGAGGCTGTGTGCCGCGTGGAGCCCAAGCAGCTCGACGCCCTGCTGCACCCCACCTTTGACGCCGACGCCCTGAAGAAGGCCGCCGTGGTGGGCAAGGGCCTGGCCGCCTCTCCCGGCGCCGCCTGCGGCCGCGTGGTTTTCTCCGCCGAGGAGGCCAAGGAGTGGCACGCCCGCGGTGAGAAGGTGGTCCTGGTCCGCCTGGAGACCTCCCCCGAGGACATCGAGGGCATGCAGGTCTCCGAGGGCATCCTCACCGTCCGCGGCGGCATGACCTCTCACGCCGCCGTGGTGGCCCGCGGCATGGGCACCTGCTGTGTGTCCGGCTGCGGCGAGATCGTGGTGGATTACGCCGCCAAGCAGTTCACCCTGGGCGGCAAGGTCTACAAGGAGGGCGACTGGATCTCCCTGGACGGCTCCACCGGCAACATCTACGGTGAGGCCGTGCCCACCGTGCCCGCCGATCCCGGCTCCGGCTACTTCGGCCGCCTGATGGGCTGGGCCGACAAGTACCGCCAGCTGGGCGTCTACACCAACGCCGACACCCCCCGCGATGCCAAGCAGGCCGTCACCTTCGGCGCCGAGGGCATCGGTCTGGTCCGCACCGAGCACATGTTCTTTGAGGGTGACCGCATCAAGGCCGTCCGTGAGATGATCGTGGCCGAGAACACCGAGGAGCGCAAGAAGGCTCTGGCCAAGATCCTGCCCTATCAGCAGGGCGACTTCGAGGGTATCTACGAGGTCATGGGGGAGCGCCCGGTGGTCATCCGCTACCTGGATCCCCCGCTCCACGAGTTCCTGCCCACCAAGGCTGAGGACATCGCCGAGCTGGCCGCCGACATGGGCATCACCGCCGAACGGCTCACCGAGGTGGTGGCCTCCCTCCACGAGGTCAACCCCATGATGGGCTTCCGCGGCTGCCGTCTGGCCGTGGCCTACCCCGAGATCGCCGAGATGCAGACCACCGCCGTCATCAGCGCCGCCATCAACGTCACCAAGAAGGGCCAGTACACCATCAAGCCCGAGATCATGATCCCCCTGACCACCGACGTCAAGGAGATGAAGTACGTCAAGGAGATCGTGGTGAGCACCGCCGACAAGATTATCGCCGAGTCCGGCATCGATCTGAAGTATGAGGTGGGCACCATGATCGAGGACCCCCGCGCCGCCCTGCTGGCCGGTGAGATCGCCACCGAGGCCGAGTTCTTCTCCTTCGGCACCAACGACCTCACTCAGTTGACCTTCGGCTTCAGCCGCGACGACGCCGGTAAGTTCCTGGGCTACTACTACGACAAGAAGATCTACGAGTCCGATCCCTTCGCCCACCTGGACCAGAACGGCGTGGGCAAGCTGGTGGACATGGCCGTCAAGGCCGGCAAGGCTGTCCGGCCCGAGATGCACATGGGCATCTGCGGCGAGCACGGCGGCGATCCCACCTCCGTGGAGTTCTGCCACAAGGTGGGCCTCACCTACGTTTCCTGCTCCCCCTTCCGTGTGCCCATCGCCCGTCTGGCCGCCGCTCAGGCTGCTATCAAGAACCCCCGCAAGTAAGAGTTCTGTCATTCACCATTGGATTTGATGAGGCGCAAACCTTCTATAAATCCCATGGATACGGCATAAAACCGTCAAAATGGCATGATTTGACCGTGGAGGTTTATATCTAATCGCCAAAACCCCCGTACATTCCCAATTGGGCAATGTGCGGGGGTTTTTATTGTTATTTTGGGCTGTTTGTACAAATCTAAACAGGAACGCAAAAATGTATTCTGATTTCAAAAATACATTTTCGCAAATTGCAAGTGCAAGCTGGACACCTGCACGGTAGAACTTAGTTAATCAGAGCGTCGGTCAGGATGGAAGCCGCTGGCTTCCATCCTGGGCGATGCTGCCGCAG
>NZ_JBQHTM010000033.1:0-43061 GCF_052065695.1 Intestinimonas sp. HCP28S3_D6 | reverse complement strand
GCCGGCATATGCCGGCCGGGGAGCCTGTTTTCTACCTTATATAATTAAGGTGCGCGTGGATCACTCCCGGCCCATACGGCGGGCGATCTCCTTGGCGGCGAAGGTGATGACGTCGTCGGCGTAGGTGCCGGCGCCGAAGCCGGCGTCGAAGCCCAACTCCTTGGCCAGAGCGTGGGTGATGCGGGCACCACCGCAGCAGAGGACCATCCGGTCGCGGACGCCCTCGGCCTCGGCCAGCTCGATGAACTCGGTGAGGTTCTTGATGTGGACGTCCTTCTGGGTGACGGTCTGGGAGATGAGGAGGATGTCGGCATTGAGCTCCTCGGCCTTGTGGAGGAACTCGTCGTTGGGCACCTGGGAGCCCAGGTTGTAGGCCTCCACCATCTCGTAGCGCTCCAGGCCGTAGTGGCCGGCGAAGCCCTTCCGGTTCATGATGGCGTCGATGCCCACGGTGTGGGCGTCGGTGCCGGTGGAGGCGCCCACCACCACCAGTTTGCGGCCGATGTGCTCCTTGATGTACTCGTTGGTCTCCTCCATGCTCATGGCCTCGTCGGCCACGGTGAGGACCTCGATCTCATTGTAGTTGACGCTGTGGGTGGTGGCGCCGTAGACCACGTAGAAGGTGAAGTTCTCGTCCAGCTTCTGGCGCAGGGCCACGTTGGGGTCAGCAATGCCCATCTTCTGGGCCAGCTGCACAGCGGCGGCGGCGCCCTTGTCGTCGTCCTTTACGGGCAGGGTAAAGGACATCTGGACCTTGGCGTCGTTCATGGTGTCGCCGTAGGGGCGCAGCTTGGTGAGGTCCAGGGTGGTGTCCAGGTCTTTATCTCTGATTTGATACAGTCCGGAACTCATTAGCGAGCGCCTCCTTTCATCATGGGCTCCATGAAGGGATTGCGGTAGCCGGGGGCCTTCTGGAACACGCCGTCCAGGCCCTTGCCGCCGTCACGGGGACGCTTGATGTCGGCAAAAATGCCCTTCTCCAGGGTCTCGAAGATGCCCACACGCTCGATCTCGGCCAGCAGGTCGTTGGCCTTGGTGAGGACGTCGTTGGCCCGGTTCTGCATGATGCCGCCCTCCTTGAAGACCAGCTCGGAGCCCAGGTCGTGCATGGTGCGGAAGATGTACTGGGCGTTCTGGATGGCCAGGAAGCGGTCGGAGAGGAAGGGGGTGTGGATGGCCTCGGTCATCATGCCCAGCAGGTGGATCTTCTGGCCGGTGAGGATGGTGACCACGTTGAAGAGGGCGTCCTGCACATGGCCCCGGAAGATGTTGCCGGTCATGAACTTGGTGGGAGGCATGTACTTCAGGGGGGCATTGGGGAAGATCTCCCGGGCCATCTCGGCCTGGGCCAGCTCGTAGAGGAAGCCGTTCTCCACGGCGGGGTCGATCTCAAAGGCGTGTCCCAGGCCCATCTGCTCCTCGGGGAGGCCCGCCCGGAGGGCGAACTGCTCGTTGAGGAATTGGGAGGCCAGCACAGTGTGGGCCTCCTCCACCGCGTCGGCGGTGGTGAGGTAGTTGTCCTCACCGGTGTTGATGACCACGCCGGCGTAGGCGTTGATGGCCCGGGAGAAGGACTGGTCCACCAGGGTGCGCTGCATGTTGATGTCACGGAAGAGGATGCCGTAGAGGGCGTCGTTGAGCATCACATCCAGGCCCTCGAAGGCGCCCATGGCGGCGATCTCGGGCATGCACAGGCCGGAGCAGTAGTTGCACAGGCGGATGTAGTGGCCCAGCTCCTCGCCCACCTTGTCCAGGGCCTCTCGCATGAGGCGGAAGTTCTCCTGGGTGGCGTAGGTACCGCCGAAGCCCTCGGTGGTGGCGCCGTAAGGCACATAGTCCAGCAGGGACTGGCCGGTGGTACGGATGACGGCGATGACGTCGGCGCCCTGACGGGCGGCGGCGGTGGCCTGAACGATGTCCTCATAGATATTGCCGGTGGCCACGATGAGATAGAGCCAGGGGCCCTGCTTGTCGCCATACTTGGCCAGCAGCTCCTCGCGGCGGTTGCGGCGGGCGGCGATCTTCTTCAGGGCGTCCTGGACCACGGGGTCAAGAGCCTTGTCGATGTCGGCATCGCTATGGGCGGGGAGGGCGGTGAGGTCCAGAGAGCCGTCGGACACGGCCTCAGCGATGGCCTGGGGGTCCTTGCCGGTCTCCACCATGGCGTTGCCGATCCAGAAGGCGGCGCCCTGGGCCAGGGCACCCTTGGCGGTCAGGTGCTCCACCACCACGTTGGGCAGGGGCACGTCGAAGCTGTTGACGCCGTCGATGCCCAGCAGACGGCACACGGTGCGCTCCACGGCCACAGTGGTGTGCCGGTCGATGAAGCGCTGGGTGTCGTCGGCCACCTTGGAAGCATGGTTACGGGCCTGCTCCACAAGGTCAAAGTTCAGATTGAGCTTGGATTCCAACACATATCACTTCCATTCCATGTATTTGGGAAAAGGGAACGAGACGAGAGAGGGGACGCCCCGGGCCCGTCGTCGGGCCCGGGCATGGACCGGCGGTCTCACCGTCTGAGGTCCGCGTCCGGTCTCTCGTCCCGTCAGGGACAAAGGATCAGTGCATCTCTCTCTTGTGGCGCTCCAGGTTGGCGGGCTCCATGGACAGCGCCTGGCCCCGCTCCAGACCGGCCACGCCCATGAGCTCCACCTTCCGCTTGCCTTCGCGCTCGGCCTTGCAGTACTCGCACTGGCAGGTCTCCTCGTAGTGCTCGGGCTCGGTGTAGGTGGTGATGACGCCCTCGTAGTTGCGGAGGATGACCTTGTGAGGCGTCTGGGAGATGACGTACTGGGGCATGACAGGGGTCTTGCCGCCGCCGCCGGGGGCGTCCACCACGAAGGTGGGCACGCAGTAGCCGGAGGTGTGGCCGCGGAGAGCCTCGATAATCTCAATACCCTTACTGACGGGGGTACGGAAGTGCTCCAGGCCCATGGACAGGTCGCACTGATAGATGTAGTAGGGGCGAACCCGGATCTGGACCAGCATCTGGACCAGCTTCTTCATGGTGTGGACGCAGTCATTCACGCCGGCCAGCAGCACGGACTGGTTGCCCAGAGGCACACCGGCATCGGCCAGACGGGCGCAGGCCTCGGCGGCCTCCTTGGTGATCTCCTTGGGGTGGTTGAAGTGGGTGTTGAGCCAGATGGGGTGATACTTCTTGAGCATGTTGCACAGCTCGGGGGTGATGCGCTGAGGGCACACCACGGGGGTACGGGAGCCCAAACGCACGATCTCCACGTGGGGGATCTCACGCAGGCGGGAGATGATGTACTCCAGCATCTCGTCAGAGATCATCAGCACGTCGCCACCGGACAGGAGGACGTCGCGGACGGTGGGGGTGTTGCGGATGTACTCGATGCACTTGTCGATCTGCTCCACGGGCACGCTGGTGTCGTGCTGGCCGGCGAAGCGGCGGCGGGTGCAGTGACGGCAGTACATAGAGCACTGGTCGGTGGTCAGCAGCAACACACGGTCAGGATAGCGGTGGGTCAGGCCGGGCACCGGGGAGTCGGAGTCCTCATGCAGGGGGTCCAGCAGGTCGGCGGGGGACTGGTGGAGCTCCTTGGCGGTGGGGATGGCCTGCTTCCGGATGGGATCGTGGGGATCGTTGGGGTCGATGAGGGAGAGATAGTAGGGGGTGATGGCCATGCGCAGGGTACCCAGGCAGGCCTTGACACCCTCCTCCTCCTCGGGGGTCAGGGTGATGTATTTCTTCAGATCCTCCAGAGTCTCGGCCCGGTTGGCCACTTGCCAGTGCCAGTCGTTCCAGTCGGCGTCAGAGACATCGGGGAAAAGCTGCTTACGGCGAGATTCGTTCTGATAGATCATAGTTGGTTACCGCCTTTCGTCGTATTGGGCCCGCAGGCCCGGCCTGCGCCCGGTGTGGGCGTCCTGAAGATCCGGCCCCGTCCCGCTCTGAGCCGGGACCGGAACAGAAGCATTCGTTTTTCTTGACCCCGGCGGGGCATCGCCCCTTCCGGTTCCGCTTACAGGTACTTCTTCTCGAAGTAGGCCTTGAGCTGGGGGTTCTCCCTAAGCTCGGCCAGGGTGATGGCGGCGTGGTCCTTGGTGTAGCCGTTGCCAATAATCATGGTGACGTCCTTGCCGCAGCCCTCGGCGCCCAGGGCGGCCTTGGCGAAATCGGTGGCCATGGAGAAGCAGTAGACGGTGCCGTTATCCCGGACGGGGAGGATGGCGCTCATCTCACAGGCGGGGACGTTCACGATGAGGATGGACACGTCGTACTCCTTGCCATCGTTGACGGCCAGGGACTTCTCCAGCACCTCCACGGGGTTGGTGGCGGAGCCCACGATGGCGTGGTGGCAGAGGTTCATGCTCTTCAGAAGGTCGGCGTCCTCCTGGCAGATGACCAGAGCCACCACATTGCCGGTGGGGCCGACCCGCTTCATGGCCTCGTAGCAGCACATCATACCGCCCTTGCCGGCGCCGCCCAGGATGAGGACGGAGTCGCCGGGCTTCACCAGCTTGGCGGTCTGGGCAGGAGCGCCGGCCACGTCCAGGGCGGCCAGGGCCAGCTCCTCGCTCATGTCCTCAGGCAGCTTTGCATACAGGCCGGACTCAAAGAGGATGGCCTGGGCATCCACGTCCACACGGTCGATCTCGGGGTGGATGGCCTTGATCTTGTTGATCTTCAGGGGGGTCAGAGACAGGGAGACCAGGGAGGCGATCTTGTCGCCCACCTTTAGGTCGATCTTGCCCACCAGATCCTCGCCGATCTCGCGGACGGTACCGATGAACATGCCGCCAGAACCAGTGACAGGGTTCTGCATTTTGCCGCGCTCCGCCACGATATCCAGGATCATCTGCTCAGTCTTATCCAGGTCCTTGCCGCAGGCCTCATAGATCTGAGTAAAGGAAGCGGAGTCGATGTTCAGGGCGGACACGTCGCACAGGATCTCGTTGGACCAGCACTCCATGGTATTGTCGATCTTCTTGGCGGCCTGGGTCAGAAGGCCCTTGGGCTCGATCACGCGATGGACACCGTACTTGTTGCCTTTTTTCTGCATGTTTTGACCTCCATACATTCTGCTTTGGGGACCCCTCCGTCTATCCGGACGGTGCGGGCTGCTGTGGGATCTTTTGTTTGGGTTTGGGAATGGGAATGGTTTTGTGGTTTGGTTTTTTGTTTGGGAAATTTAGAAATGGAATTGGGAATTGGGAATTTGGGATCGGTTTGGGTATTGGTTTGGGAATTGGGAATGGGAAATGTATATTGGGTTTGGTTTGGGATATGGATGCCGGCGCGGGAACACGGGTCCCCCTTCGCGTCCTCACCGGCTGGGACTATAAATCAATGTACTCCGGGACTCACCCGGCAGGGGATCGCTCAGATCAGGCCCAGGATCTTACGGGCCTCGTCAGGAGTGGCGATCTCACGGCCCAGCTCCTTGGCCAGGCGGACCACCTTGGCCACCAGCTCACCGTTGGAGGCAGCCTTGTGGCCCTTTTCCAGATAAATGTTGTCCTCAAAGCCTACCCGGACGTTGCCGCCCATGATGATGCCGGCGGCGGCCATGGGCCAGGCGCCACGGCCCACGCCGGTGACCGTCCAGGTGGACCCGGCGGGGATCTGCTTGACCAGGTAGTCCAGGTTACCCACGGTGGCGGGGGTACAGCCGCTGACACCCAACACGAAGTTGAACTGCATGGGAGCGCCGGGCACCAGGCCCTTCTCCGCCATACTGACAACGGTATCCAGATGGCCGATCTCAAAGCACTCGTACTCGGGCTTGATATGGTTTTCCAGCATCCGCTTTCCAAAGGCCCGCATGGTGGGCATATCATTGACGAAGATGTCGTCGCCGAAGTTGCAGGTGCCGCAGTCCAGCGTGGCCATCTCGGGGCACAGCTCGGTGGGCTGGAGACGCTCCTCCGGGGTCATGCCGGTGGCGCCGCCGGTGGAGGGGATGAGGATGACGCCGGGGCAAGCCTCCTTGATGGCGTCCAGCACCACCCGGAACCGCTCCCGATCCTGGGTGGGGGTGCCGTCATCCTCACGGACGTGGACGTGGATGACTGCGGCACCGGCCTCAAAGGCGCTCTTGGCCTCCCGGACCATCTCCTCCACGGTATAGGGGACTGCGGGGTTATGGGCTTTTGTGACCTCCGCGCCGCAGATGGCGGCGGTGATGATCAGCTTCTCCATGGGACCGCTCCTTTCTGTCACTTGGCGTTCGGCCCCCTGGGGGAGCCGCCCTCCTGTTTCGGACCCGTCGTCCGGAAGATATCTTACCGGGTCTTGCGCTGCTTGTCCTTGGGCACCACACAGGTGCCGGAGGCACGGCACACCACCACGGGCTCAGGCAGCACGTCGGCGGCAGAGTCGTTGATGTCGGGGCGGGAGACGATGACCTTCCGGGCCTCGAACTCCATCTTGCGGGAGGTATTGCCGATCTTGGTGATCTTGCCCTCGGCCTCGATGTAGTCGCCAGCGTACACGGGAGCCAGGAACTCCACGTTGTCGTAGGCGCAGAACAGGCCCTCATCGCCGTCGCAGATAATGAGCAGCTCTGTGGCCACATCGCCAAAGAGATGGACCATGTGGGCGCCGTCCACCAGGTTTCCGCCGTAGTGGGCATCCTTCGCGCTCATGCGGAGCCGGAGCAGGGATTTGATCTCTTCCATGGTAATGTCCTCCTGTCAAATTTTTAGAATTTGTTCACCGAGCAAAAAACAAAGCGCTGCGGGCGCCGCCCCAAAGGCAGCACTCGAACAGCGCTTCATAACGAAAAAAAGACACGCTATTCGTGCCAGGGTTACCCCTGACACGAATAGCGCACCATGTAGTCATGACACTCCGTACGCACTGAGCGCACGGCGCAGGAACGGTTCCATGCAGCGTCCCCGTTCCTTCGGCGGTGGTCCCATTCACGCCGCGCATCGGGCCTGCCAACCCTTTGCATCACGGCGGTACCTGGCGCACCGCTCCTCTATCCACCATATTATTAAATTGTTTTAGGTACTTTTAACAAAACCTATTATACCACACGCAGGTCTTTTGTCAACTATTTTTCGAAAAGATTTCCATGAGCTCTGGGTCCAGGTCCAAAAGCCTACAAACTCTGAGGGCATCCCGGGGGCAGGGCTCCCCGGGCTCCGCCTCTATGAGGTGGTAATCCATGAGCCGGGAGAGCCGGTCCAGGGGCGCCTCGTCCTTGCGGATGGCGGCGGTGTCCAGTGCCCCCAGGCCGGCCACCCGGTAGTGCCGCCGGGCGGCATCGGAGACCCCGTCGTAGTGGGTGGTCATGAGGGCCACACAGTTGAGCCGGCCCAGATACTCCACCAGGGCCTTGGCCAATGCGGCGCCCTCCCGGGGGTTGGTACCACGGGCAAACTCGTCCAGGGCGATGTAGAAGAACTTCCCCTTCTCCTCCCGCAGAACGTCGCCCAGAGCGGCCACCTCGGCGCCGAAGGAGCTCAGACCCTGCTCCACAGACTGCCGGTCGGTGCAGATGAGGGAGACGCTGTCGAACAGCGGCGCGGAAAAGCTGCCGGCAAAGGCAAAGAAGCCCGTCTGGGTCAGCAGCAGGTTGAGGGTCAGGCTCTTCATGGACACGCTCTTGCCGCCCATATTGGCGCCGGTGATGACGGTGGCCCCCCGCTCCAGGGTGATGGACACGGAGGTGAAGGAGCCGCCCCGCTCCTGCAGGTGGTCGGCCACCTCGGGGTGGACCATGTCCACCGCCACCACCTTGGGCTTGTCCACGATCTCCGGGCGGCAGCAGTAAAACCGCCGGGCCAGCCGGGCCTTGGCCAGCAGCAGGTCCAGCCGGCCGATGGCCTCCATGGACGCCAGGAAGGTATCCCGCTCCCGCAGTATGGCCATGGTCAGCCGCTTCCGGGCCTCCAGCTCCAGCCGGTCCTCCTTCCGGACCAGCTCAGACCGGCGGGCCATCAGGTCGTCCCGGCCCTTCTTCTCGGTCTGCCGGAGGAGACCCTCCACCAGGGCCTTCTCCTCCCGGACCCGCTCCAGAGCCGGCTCAAAGGCGTTTTCCACCGAAAACGCCGGCAGCCGCCGTCCGCTGGGGTCCAGCAGATCCAGGCTCTCGGTCATGGGCCGGATCTCCAGCCCCTCCAGGGCAGGGATGGCGGCATAGGCCTGGGCCAACCGCTCCAGGTGGATGAGGAAATGCTTGACCTCGAAGAGCTCCACCTCGTCCATGGGGGCGTTGGTGGGCCGCTTGAGGGAATTGCGGATGTCGTGGAACTCCGAAAGGATGTGGGTGATGCTGTCCAGAGCCATCTCCCCGCTGTCCAGCAGGGTGCGGAGGGCCTCTACCCGGGAGAGCTCCTCCTCCAGCTGCGCCTCCTCCCCCGGACCGTACCACCGGGGGGCGCGCACCAGAGCGTGTCCAAAGGGCGAGGCGGGCTCCATCCTGGCCATGACCCAGCTGTAGCCCGTATCCTCTTTGAGCTGCGCGTTGAGTTTCATTCGTTTCACCTCGTCGATATGCTGCTCCGATCGTCCGGAGCCGTAAAACCATTCGATAGGACCTTATGCTTCCTGCCGCACGTCCACCACGGGCACATCCACGGCCTCCCGGAGGGCCGCCAGCAGAGCGGGACCGTCCAGGTGCTTGCCGTAGGCCGACCAGGGGTTGGCGGTGACGGCAGCAATGCGCAGACGACGGGCCACCATCAGCGACCCGCCGCAGCGGTGGAAGGTTTCGGCGGAGCCACGGTCGCACAGGAAGTGGGTGGCGTCGGGGGCAGCCACGGTGAGGGGCGCGCCCCGACGGGCCAGGGTGCGCAGCAGCGGCCCGGTGATGCCGCCGCCGATCCACAGCACGCAGTGCTCACGGGGCAGGGCATGCCACGCCGGCTGGCCGCTCTGCTCCAGTTCCAGGGGCAGTCGCTCCCCCTGGAGACTGAAGAGGGCATAACGCTCCTCCTCCCCGTCCAGAGCGGCATGGAGGACAGGGTCCTCCGCCTCCGGCGCAGCGAAGAGCTGGCAGATGTGGGCGGTCTCGGCGGCGATGAAGGGGATGCCTCCGTCCACGGAGGCGCCCACACACAAAACGGCGGTGGCTCCCGCCTCGGCGCCGGCCAGGGACTTGCGCCCCGCCGCCCCATCGATGAGGACCCGCTGGGCGCCCAGGGCCCGGAAGGTCTGGGACAGCGGCCCCAGCTGATTCACTGCCGAGGGCCCGGCCAGCTGGATATAGCCGTCGCTGAGGGCGCGGAAGATCCCCACCGCCCCCAGCGGGGTCATCACATCGGTGACCCCCTCCACCCGCAGGGTGGTGTCGCACAGGGGGAGCATCCCCCGGGCGGTGGCGAACAGGGTCCCGGAGCGGACCCAGATCTCCGGCTTTTCGGTGCCGGTGACCACATCGGTGCGCTCGCCGTCCCGCCCCACCGAGGTCATGGCCAGGGTCTCCCCCGACAGTTCCTCGATGAGGCGGCACATGGCGGTGGTTTTGCCCGCATTTTTACACAGTCCGATAAACGTGACGGTAGGCGCGTCCCCCACCAGGGGGGCGAGCATCGGCGTCATGGCGTTCCCTCCTTGTCGTCTCACTGCCGATCTTTGCTTCCCGCTTTTCCCATTCTGTTTTCATTATGGGGGGCGCAGAGGGAAATGTCAATGCCCATGCAGAGCGGCGCCCGGCGGCCCCAAACTTGGCCGCCGGGCGTGAGCATGCTCAACTATTTTATTCCTGCTGATCCGCTGTGCTCATCTCTTCCTCGCCATGCTCAGCCTCATTTCCCAGCACTTCCCGGACGGCCCACTCCGCCGCGGCGCGGACTCGCCCGAAGTCCACATAGGGATTGTAGATGCGCTCCAGGTCGTCGTGCATGGCCTTGGCCTGGGCCAGAGAGGACACCGCCTCCTCCACCAGGGCGGCCGACACCTTTCGGGAGAAGGAGAGCCGGGCCTTGCTGCGCCGCAGCAGCTCCCGGTCCACCATGGCATCCATCCGCAAGCGGCGGTAGGGGTGCCTGGGGTAGGTCGTACTGCCGCCGGTGGTGACAAAAGCCAGGGAGAGCTGTGGCAGGATGAGGTGCTCCAGCCGGTCGGGTGCCAGGGGCGAGGGGCAGGCGATCACGTCCCAGCCCGCTGCAGCAGCGCCGGAGAGGATGTGGGTGAGGAGCAGATGGCTGAGGCCGTAAGTGTCCACCAGCTCATAGACCCGCCGGCACTGGCGCTCCACGGTGCCGAACTCCACCAGGAAGCCCTGGTGGGTAACGGCGGAGAGGAAACGCTGGCACACCTTTCCCTCCCCCTCGCCGCCCCGGCGGCACTCCCGGGACAGGATGCCCTTGGCCCGCTTGGCAATCCTCTCCTCCAGCTCCGGGGTCTGGATGAGGGCGGTGCGGTCGGCGGTGATCTCGGCCGCCGCCCGCAGGCAGCGGTAGGCCCGGGCGTAGCAACCCTTGTAGCCCTTCATGGCCTGCTCCAGCTCCCCGCGGACCTTCTTGAGGCCCTCGTGGTCATAGCAGGCGCCTAGATTCACATACCGCTCCACCGCCCCGGGCAATTTGGGCTCCACCACATGGGGGGCCGTGCCGTCCACGATGGCGGCGTGGCGGTCGGGCAGGATGATGGCGTCCAGGGAGTCCGGGTCCCCGGAACAGCGTATGTACTCCACCCGGAGCCCTTGCTCCTCTGCCCGGGCAGCCACCTGCCCCATCAGGGTGGATTTGCCGCAGCCGGCGCCCCCCTTAAGGATCAATAGCTCCTCCGCCTCCCCTGGGTCCAGAAGCTGGTCATAGAGTGAATAAAAGCCGCTGGGGGAATTGGCTCCAAGGTAATATCGGACCTTTGGTTCCGTTGTCATGGTCTTACCTCCCAATACCGTTTCTAACTCAGGGTATGCCGCGCTACCGCCGCCGGTGCAGCATACCCTTGCCATTTGGAGGTTTGTCGGGTAAAATAGAGGAAATCATTTTCGGTTGGCCGGTCCTCCCGGCCTCACTCTACTCCCTCGCCGAAAGAAGGTGCCCCCCTCCATGAGTTTCCTCTCCCCCGGCTTCTTCCTCTTCTTCCCCGTGGTCACCCTGGTCTGGTTTTTGCTACCCACCGCCAGTCGGCAGCTCTGGCTGCTGTGTGCCAGCTGGTGGTTCCTCCTGTGCGGCGGCCCGGAGCACCTTCTCTCCCTGTTGGCCGCCACCGTGGTCACCTATCTGGGTGCCCGGCTCCTGGACCGGTGCAGAGGCAGGCAGCGAAAGGCCATTCTGGCCGTTCTTCTGGCGCTCCTTTTCGGAACCCTCTTTCTCCTCAAATATCTGACTTTCTCTCTAAACTTGCTGGAGCGGCTCCTCGCCGCCGCCGGGCTAGCCTTCTCCTCCCCCGCCCTGGACTTGATCCTCCCCGCCGGCCTCTCCTTCTACCTCTTCATGGCGGCGGGCTACCTCATCGACGTCTATCGCCGGGACCGCCCGGCGGAGAAGTCCTATTTGGATCTGGCCCTCTTCCTCTCCTGCTTCCCCTATCTGCTCTCCGGCCCCATCGGCCGGGCCGGCAGCCTGCTGCCCCAATTCCGCAAACCTGCCCCTTTCTGCTGGGAAAATCTTCGGCGGGGCCTGCTGCGTTTTCTGTGGGGCGCCTTCAAAAAGCTGGTCATTGCCGACCGGCTGGGCCTGATGGTCTCCACCGTATATGCCGCCCCGGACAGCTTCGGTCGGCTCCAGGTGGCGGCCGCCGCCATCGCCTTCTCCATTCAGATCTACTGTGACTTCTCCGCCTACTCCGACATGGCCTTGGGCTGTGCCGAGGTCATGGGCTTCCATCTCATGGAGAATTTCCGCACTCCCTATTTCTCCCGCTCCATCGGGGAGTTCTGGCGGCGCTGGCACATCTCCCTGTCCTCCTGGTTCCGGGACTACCTCTACATCCCCCTGGGAGGCAGTCGGAAGGGCAAGCGGCGGAAGTACCTTAACATCCTCATCGTCTTCGCCGTCAGCGGCCTGTGGCACGGCGCCGCCCTCTCCTTTGTGGTGTGGGGACTCCTCAACGGCATCTATCAGGTCATTGGCGGCATGACCCAGAAGGCACGGGACCGCGTCCGCCGCAGGCTGGGTCTGGCCGACGATGCCCCCTTCACCATTGTGCTCCAGGTGGTCATCACCTTTCTGCTGAGCACCGTGGCCTGGGTCTTTTTCAAGGGCGGCTCCTTTACCCACTCCCTATCCATCTTCCGGGCCATGTTCACCGGTCCCTGGCTCACCCGCCCCTTCTCCGCCTGGGGCCTGGACCTGCCCGAGCTGGTGGTAGTGGCTCTGGCGGTGCTTCTCCTGCTGGCGGTGGACCTCTTCTCCGTCCTCCGAGGAAGCCCCCGTCAGACCTTCTTCTCCCTGCCCCGGCCCGTCCGCTGGGTCCTCGCCCTGGTTCTCCTGCTGTCGGTGCTGATCTTCGGCGTCTACGGCACCGGCTATGACCCCCAGGACTTCATCTACTTCAAATTCTGACATGGCACACGAAACGGAGTGGTCCCTTTTGCGAACTTCCAAATGGCGGGAACCCATCTTCGCCCTGCTCTTTCTGGTCCTAGCCGCCCTCCTCATCGGCATTCTCTCTCTGGCCTTCCGGCCCATCCGTGTGGACTACGGCGCCGTCTGGGGCCCCTATCTGGCCGAGCCCAAGGACAGCCTGGACTACCTCTACCTGGGCAGCTCCTACGCCTACTGCGACGTGGACCCGGTGGAGATCTACGACAAGACCGGACTCACCGGGTATGTGTTAGCCGGGCCGGAGCAGACCCTGTCCCAGACCTACTGGTACCTCCGGGAGGCTTTTAAGACCCAAAAGCCCTCCCTGGTGGTGCTGGAGGGCTCCGCCCTGGCCTTCCAGCAGTATCAGAGTTACACCCAGGTCAATGTGGGCTACATGCCTGCCGGGCTCAACCAGCTGGGGGCCATCTTTACCGCCTCGGAGCCGGAGCTGCGCACTGGGCTCCTCTTCCCGCTCTACTTTTACCACAGCCGGTGGAAGGAGCTGACGGTGAGCGAGGCCGCCGACGCCCTTCTCCTCTCGGAGACCGATTCCCTAAAGGGCTTCACTCCGGTGAGCGGTGTCTTTGAGCAAATCTCCGATGGGCCTTTCACCCGGGACCCCCAGTCGGAGGAGATCTATGAGGAGAACCTCACCTGGCTCTCCAAGATCGCTGACCTGTGCGAGAAGCACGGCATTCCCCTGGCCCTGGTCTTTCACCCCACCTACAGCCAGCTCCCCGCCGACACCCGGGAGCGCATCGCCGCTGACGCAGCGGAGCTGGGTATCTCCTTCTTCGACTGGACGGAGGAGAGCCAATCCATGGGCATCACCCCCACCCTCCACTACTACGACCCCGGCCACCTCAACCAGGAGGGGGCGGCCATCTTCTCCGCCTGGCTGGGAAGCTTTCTTATCGACGAGCTGGGACTTTCCCCCAGAACGCAGACGGCGGAAAATACAAGTGCCTGGAAGTGGGCGGTTCAGGATCGGCATATGGTCCCCGATTAAACCAAGAGGTCCTGTGGCCATTGGCCACAGGACCTCTTTTACACGTTTGCATTGTCTTCGGCAGTCCCTTAAAACAGGTCCACCATGGCGCTGTCCACCACCTGGAAATGCTCCCGCATCATGCGGACGGCCTCGGTGCCGTTGCGGTCCTGAAGGGCCAGGACAATCCCCTGGTGACTGTCCTGGAGCTTCTTGCGGTAGACCTCATCCTGCATCATCTTCTCCCGCATGTGGCTGATAAAGCTGTCGATGGTCTCGCTCATGGCCCGGAGGATAACCATGATAAGGGGGTTCCCCGCCGCCTCCCCAATCAGGTAATGGAGACGCTTATCTAGCATGGTGCTTCGCTCCAGGTCGTTCTCGTCCCGGAGCTGCCACACGATGTCCTCCAGCTCGCTGAGCTGGGCGGGAGTGATCCGCTCCGAGGCCAGCAACACCGCCTGGCTCTCCAGGCCCTGCCGTAGCTCACTGACCTGCCGATAGTCAGTGGCCCCCAGGAGCATCATCATCTGGGTGGATTCGGCCAGATTCTTTTCGATGTCGCAGGAGACAAAATTCCCCGCCCCCTGGGTGCTGGAGATAAAGCCCATCAGACTCAGGGTCCGCAGGGCTTCCCGGACCGAGTTCCGGCCCACACCCAGCTTCTCCGCCAGTTCCCGCTCCGGCGGCAGCTTTTCGCCCTGCTTGAGATCCCCCTTAAGGATCTCACTCTTGATATATGTGATTACACGCTCATAGGCTTTTCCCTGCTGCAAACTTTCTTCCTTCATCGCTTGTTCCCAGCTCTTTCCTGTTTTTTCTCCATACCGGCCAGAGTTTCTTCAAATTGCTCCGCCAGCAAAACCGGCAGGCTGTCCCGGTTGGTCGTATCCACTGCCACCACGGTACCGTCAGGCGCCTGCACCAGCGATTCCAGCCAGGTACCAGTCCGCTGCTGCTCCGGCTTGATTACGCCCAGTACCGGGAGATCTCCCGTCACGCTGTCCCACACGGCCCTGCGAAAGACCGCCGCATTCCGCTCCAGCCAGCCCAGCTCGTCCAGCACCAGAAGCCTTGCCCAGGACCGGCTCTCCGCCAGAATGGGAGGCCCCAGCCGGTCAAAGGCCGCCGGGTCACCGGTCAGGCGCCCCTGCACCATCCGCGCTACCGTTTGTCCCTCCGACCAGTCCGGCGTCTCCCAAGCCGGCCACAGACACAGTCGAGTGCGGTCCGGCGTAAAGCCGGTGCGGAATCCTCCGGGCCTGACCCCTAAAAGGGCCAGAGTACGGTCCAGCGCGGTGGACTTACCCACCCCGCTCGGTCCAGTCAAAAATACATACATTGCTGTTCACCTCGGCGTACACCGGCTGTTTTTCTAGCATTTTGCATGCCAAGAAGATTCTTTTCACCGGATCCCACTGCGCATTGCACAAAACCAACAATTTACAGTCATCAGGCAAAAATAGGACCAAATTGAAAAAAGGGTAGACCATCTGCTATCTTTTTTGGGATTACAGGTGTACACCGCACAAATAAAACGCCTTGCAATTGATTCAGCAGTCATCATTATAGCACATTTCACCAAAAAAGGTAGGGCCTCTTTTAAAATCGTTGATATGACCAATACCTTCAAGTTGTCCTACCAATTATTCTACTTTTTCCAGCCCATCGCGGTCTTCCTGGCGGTTAAAATACATTTTTCATCACTTGCCGTTCCCCTTTTCCCGTCCCACATCAGGCTTTCCCTACATAAAAGCCGCCCCGCCGGTTGCCCGGTGGGGCGGTCAAAGCGCTTTTACTTCTGTTCGGTGACCAGCTCCACCAGGACCTGGACCATCTTTTCCATGGACTGGACAGGGATATACTCCATGACGCCGTGGAAGTTGGCACCACCAGTGGACAGGTTGGGGCAGGGCAGGCCCATAAAGGACAGGCGCGCACCGTCAGTACCGCCCCGGATGGGCACCTCCTGGGCCTCTACACCCACCTTAGCAAAGGCCGCACGGGCGCGGTGGATGAGATACATGTGAGGCTCGATCTGTGTCTTCATATTGTAGTAGGAGTCTTTCAGCTCCACCTGGACGGTGGTGGAGCCATACTTCCCGTTGAGGTAGGCGGCGATGAGGTTCATCCGCTCCTTCCGCTCCTCAAAACGGGCCCGGTCGTGGTCACGAATGATGAATTCCAGACGCGCCTCCGTCTCGTCGCCCTCCATATGGCCCAGGTGATAGAAGCCCTCATAGCCCTCGGTATGGGCGGGGGTCTCTGCCGGAGGCAGCATGTTGACAAATTCCAGGGCCATGAGGCAGGCGTTGCGCATCTTGTTCTTGGCAGAGCCGGGGTGGATATTGAATCCCCGGACAGTCACCTTGGCGGAGGCGGCGTTGAAGTTCTCATACTCCAGCTCACCCAGCTCGCCGCCGTCCACTGTGTAGGCCGCGGCGGCGCCGAAGCCCTCCACGTCGAAGTGGTCGGCGCCGCTGCCCACCTCCTCATCGGGGGTGATGGCCACAGCAATGCGGCCGTGGGGGATCTCAGGATGGGCGGCCAGATACTCCACAGCGGTGAGGATCTCGGCCACACCGGCCTTGTCGTCGGCACCCAGCAGGGTGGTGCCGTCGGTGACGATCAAGTCCTGGCCCACATACCGAGACAGGCTGGCAAACTCGGACGCCCGCATGACCACGCTCTCGGAGAGGGGGATGTCCCCGCCCTCGTAGTGGACCACCTTGGGGTGGATATCGGCGCCGGGGGCGGAAGGCGCAGTGTCCATGTGGGCGATGAGTCCCAGGCAGGGAACCCCCTCGCAGCCCACGGTGGCGGGGAGCCAGCCGTAGACGTAGCCGTACTCATCCAGCTTGGCCCCGTGGAGCCCCAGCTCAGAGAGCTCCTGGGCCAGAGCGGCTCCTAAGACCTTCTGCTTCTCCGTGGTGGGCACGGTGGTGGAGTCCTCGCTGGACTGGGTATCATAAGAGACATACCGTAAAAAACGTTCAACGACATGCATAGGTGATCAGATCCTTTCCCCCAGGCGGCGCATCCAACATTGACGACGGGCGCCCCTTGGGCTAAACTTTGGGTAACGGCAGGACGGACAGGCGCCGTCCCGTCAGATCATGACAGGTCTATTTTAACATAAAAGGAGCGTGATCGCTATGGCCTTACGGGAGGAATTTCACTTTCCCTCCAGCGACGGCGTCCACCAGATCCACGGTCTCCGGTGGCTCCCTCAGGACCAGATGCCACGGGCCACGGTACAGCTGGTCCACGGTATCTCGGAATATATAGGCCGGTACGACGCCTTTGCCCGGTTCCTCACCGATCACGGCTTTGCCGTGGCCGGCCACGACCACCTGGGCCACGGCGGCACCGCTCTGGACAAGAGCGAATACGGCTTTTTCAGTGATAAGGATGGCTGGGACTACCTGGTACGGGACGTAAAGGCCCTCCACGACGACCTGGCCAGCCGCTTCCCCGGTGTCCCCCACTTTCTGCTGGGCCACTCCATGGGCTCCTTTGTGGCCCGGACCCACCTCATCGAGTACCCGGGTTCGGTGGACGGCTGTCTGCTCCTGGGCACCGGTCAGGAGGCCCCCGCCCTGGTGGCCTTCGGCAAGGCGGTCTCCGGCGCTCTGTGCCGTCTGAGGGGAACCCGCTACCACAGCGCCCTGGTCATCGCCCTGTCCCTGGGGGCGTACAACGCCCAGTTCCGCCCCGCCCGCACCGGTGCCGACTGGATCAGCCGGGATACCGCCGTGGTGGATGCCTATGTCTCCGATCCCCTATGTCGCTTTGTCCCCACGGTAGGGATGTTCCGGGACATGATGGGCGGGCTTCAGCGGATCTCCGACCCCAAAGGGCTGGCCAAAATGGACCCAGAAACCCCGGTGGGCATCTTTTCCGGAGACGCCGATCCGGTGGGCGGACGAGGCAAGGGCGTCCGGACGGTGGAGGGCTTTTTTCGCCGGGCCGGCTGCCGGGATCTGACCGTGAAGCTCTACCCCGGCGCCCGCCACGAACTCCTCAACGAGACCAACCGGGAGGAGGTTTTCTCCGATCTCCTCACCTGGCTGGAAAACCATTTGGAGACCTGATGGCTCAGTCCAAAGCGGCCGCCCAGTCGGCCTCCTTGAAGCCCACCAGCACAGTGTCCCCATTCACCAGGATAGGCCTCTTTACCAGCATACCGTCCCCAGCCAAGAGGGCGAGCTGCTCGGCCCGATCCATGGTGTCCAGCCGGTCCTTCAGGCCCAGGGCCCGGTAGGACTGGCCACTGGTGTTAAAAAACTTTTTAAGGGGTAGGCCACTCTTCTCCTGCCAGGCCGAAAGCTCCTCCGCCGTGGGGGGCTGGGCCTTGATGTCCCGGACCTCTGCCGCCTTGCCCTGGGCCTCCAGCCACTTCTTGGCTTTCTGACAGGTGCTGCACTTGGGGTACCAAACAAATAACATATGTTTTGCTCCTTCCTCCGCCTTCCGGCGGCTGTTACTGCTGTTATACCATATCCCGACCCGGACCGCAATCCTATACGGAACGCACAGACCGCCGGCGCTACCTTCTCAGTGGCGCCGGCGGTCTCGTTTTGCCTTATTTCAGCAGCTCGGCCAGGGTACGCTTGTAGATCTCGGCGCAGTTCTTCACCTGCCAGGGGTGGCCATACTCGTTGGCGGCGTGCATGCCGCCGCCGGAGGGGCCAAAGGTGACGGTGGGGATTCCCAGAGAAACAGCTAGGATGTTGGAGTCGCAGACGGAGGGGTCATAGGCCACGGGAAGCTCTCCTCCGGTGACCTCCTTGAACTTGGCCTGAAGGGTGGTGACCAGGAAGTCCTCGGGCTCCAGGGCAAAGGACTGCATGTAGGGCGAGGACCGGGGCTTGAGGCGGACGTCCACCTTGCCCTCCAGTCCCAGCTCCCGGGCGGCCCCCATCATCTGCTCGATGCAGGTCTCTTCGGTCTCGCCGGGGACCACGTACCGGTCCACGAAGAGGTAGCAGCTGTCTGGCACCACCAGGGTGCCGGCGTTACCGCCCTCCATGTAGCACACGCACCAGGTGCCGTGCTTCAGGTTGGGATGGGTGAGGGTGGGCAGGGCCTCGATGGCGGCGGCCAGCTTTCCGCCGGTGATAAGGGCGTTCTCCCCCACGGCGGGGTAGTAGCTGGCGTGGGCGGCCACACCGTGGACCGTCACCTCAAAGCTGAACCGGCCGCGGAAGCCGATGGCCACGTTGTCGTAACGGCACTCAGCCATGATGGCGTAGTCGGCACCGATACCCTCCTCTACCAACTGATAGGTGCCCTTGGAGAGCCCCTCCTCATCAGAGACAAAGCAGGCCTCGATGCGGCCATTGAAGGCCTCCTTGTGCTGGGAATAGTACTCCAGGGTCTCCAGAATGGCGGCCAGGCCGCCCTTCATATCCATGGCGCCCAGGCCGTGGACCTTGTCCCCATCCTCGGTGGGGGTAAAGGGGTCGGTGTTCCAACCATTGGCCACGGCCACCGTGTCGATATGGCCGATGAGCATGACGGTCTTGCCCGGCTTACCACTGTCCAGAATAGTCCAGACGGAGGGCCGGACCTTTTCTTCCCTGTCCTCGGGAAAATAGCTGTAGTGGGGCTCCAGGCCCATGGCCCGCAGCTCTCCGGCCACATAGTCGGCCATGTCCACCTCGCGTCCGTTGACGGAGTTGATGCGGATCATGTCATACCAGCGCTGAATGATCTTTTCCATACTGTACTCCTTCCTCTCTCTAGCGGGCGGCCTTCTGGTCCTTCAGCTTGACCATGCCGATGCCGGTCAGACCCATGACCACGGAAATCACGATGGACAGCCAAAGCATGGGCGCAAAGGGAGCCAGGGACATGTTGTCCACCCCCAGGGTGCTGGCCACATAGGCACCGGTGGTGGCCCAGGGCACCAGGGGAGCAAGTCCCGTGCCGGTGTCCAGCATGATGCGCATGAGGTTCTTCTTGTCCAGACCATACTCGGGGAACATGTCCTTCACCATGGAGCCAACCACAGGATAGGAGACGTAGTAGGCGCCCGTAATGGTGAAGAAAACGCCGTGGAGGATCAGTACGCCGGTGGCCATGACCTTGCCGTTGTGGGCAATCTTGCGGACATAGTCCAGCAGAATATCCACCACACCGGCGGTGCGCAGGGGAGCCCCGAAAACGCCGGCGGAGATCAGCAGGCCGATGGTGTTGAGCATGCTGGTGAGACCGCCGCGCTGGATCATGCTGTTAACAATATCGTTGCCGGTATCGCCGGTGTAGCCCTCATACATGGCCATAAAGATGCTCTGGGCTCCGTCGGTGGTCTGGATGAGGGGGGTGCCCTGGAAGGCCACCGCCAGGACGGCGCCCACCACGATGCCGGCGGTGAACGTAGGCAGAGTGGGCTTTTTCATAACGATGAGAACGACAACCACCACCGGGGGCAGCAGCAGAATGGGGTTGAGGTTGAAGCTGGTGGTAACGGTGCTCATGATGGCGTCATAGACCTCGCCGCCCACCGTGCCGTTGTGGAACTGCATGCCATAAACAGTCAGGAATACCACAGAGATCAGCCATGCGGGGCCGGTGGAGACCAGCGAGTGCTTGATACCGTCCATCAGGGGCACGTCGGTGACGCTGGACACCAGCACCGGGGAGTCGGACAGGGGAGAGATCTTGTCACCGAAGAAGGCCCCCACGCAAATGGCGCCGGCGGTGACGGGCAGGGGCACGCCCAGGCCCTGGGCCACGCCCATAAAGGCCACGCCCACGGTGGCCAGAGTGCCCCAGGAGGTACCCGCCATGGTGGACATGAGGGTGCAGACGATGCAGGTGATGGGCAGGAACAGGCCGGGGGTCAGGACCTTCATGCCGTAGTAGATCATGATGGGCACGGTACCGGAAATCATCCAGGTACCCACAAGGACGCCCACGGCAATGAGAATCAGGATGGCCACCAGCATGGAGTTGATGGTGGCCTTGATGTCGGCCTGTAGGTCGTCATACTTGATGCCGAAGCAGCAGGCCATGACGCACATCACCACGCCGTCGGTCAGCAGGATCACGTGGTTTTTGGCCTTGAACACCATAAGGCCCAGGAAGATGATGGCGATGCCGACGACGATCATCAGCAAGGCCTGCCAGGGTTTGACGATCTTGCGCTGTGTAGTTTCACTCACTGTTCATTCCTCCTCTTTCTCCGGTCCCGGGCGGAGTCTTGCCTGTCCAGGGCCGTTATTCCACACACAGAGTATTGTGTGAAATCATAGCACAATAAAAAATGACATACAGGCGGAAGCGGGCCGCCTTTGCCCTGCTCCCGCCCATATGTCGTTCTTCCTTGAACGCCGATCAGATCCCCATGAGGGGAAAGAGCCAGCCATACAAAACAGCGCCCAGCACACCGCAGGTGATGAGGGTGATGATGGGGTTCACCTTACACTTCCACACCATAACAAGGGCCACAGCGAAGAAGATCACGCTGTGCCAGCTGGTAAAGGAGATCTTGCCCACAGAGAGGCAGGAGGCAGCGATAAGGCCGATGACAGCGGGCCGGATACCGGACAGGGCGTTTTTCAGGTAGATGTTGTCCTTGAACTTGGAGAAATAGATGGCCACGATGAGGGCCAGGATAAAGGGGATGGCCAGGGTGGACATCGAGCACAGGATACCGCCCAGCACACCGAAGAGGTTATAGCCCACGAAGGTAGAGGAGTTGACGGCGATGGGGCCGGGGGTCATCTCGGCGATGGCCACGATGTTGACAAAGTCCTCCGGGGAGATCCAGCCGTGGCCGTCCACCACTTCCCGCTGGATAAAAGCCACCACGGCGTAGCCGCCGCCGAAGGAAAAGGCTCCGATCTTCAGAAAGGAGATACAGGCCTGGATCAAAAGCTCGATCATTTCTTCTCTTCCTCCTTCTTACCGCGGCTGGCATCCACTGCCTTCACCACACTGTTGCGGATAAAAATGCCATAGATCGCGGCGCACACCACCACCACGATGGGGTGCAGGCCGAACACGGCGATGGCGGCAAAGCCCGCCAGGGCCACCAGCCAGTTGAAGTACTCCCCCACCTTGGCGGAGCGGGCCAGCTTGACCACCGCGTAGAAGATGAGGGCCACCACGGCGGGACGCACGCCGTTGAAGACGTTCTGCACCACCGGGTAATCAATGATGTTGGTAAAGACCATGGCGATGAGCAGGATGATGATGACACTGGGGGTCGCCGCGCCCAGCACCGCTGCAAAGGAACCGGGCACCCCCGCCACGCGGTAGCCCACAAAGGTGGCCGAGTTGGTGGCCAGAGGGCCGGGCAGACTGTTGGTCAGGGAGATGGCGTCCAGGAACTCCTCGTCCGTCATCCAGCCTTTGCTCTCCACCACCTCTTTCTGGATGATCGGCAGCATGGCGTAGCCGCCGCCGATGGTGAAGAGCCCGATTTTGAAGAAGATGCCAAAGATCTCAAAGAGCCGCTTCAATTCCGTTTCCTCCTACTCCACAGTTTTCAGGAGAATCCCTCTCTCCAGTTATCGTGCCTATCTTACTCCTCTCATTCCCAAAATGCAACATAGATTTTTCACTTTGACATATAATTTTCGATTTTGCTGTTCAAAACAAATATTGTAATCTTGCACTTTGTTTTATTTTTTTGAAAAAACACTTGCACCTCTGGTGAGAATCTTCTACAATAGACCACGAATTGAGCGTGCCCTGCCGTCCACGGCACCAGAGGGCTCCTGATTTGGGGGAATCACTGTGAAAAGCAAGGGTTTGGACAACGTGGATCAGCAGATCCTGAGCATATTGATCGAGAACGCCCGGGCCTCACTCATTGAGATCGCCGAGCGGGTGGGCCTGAGCCGGGCCGCCGTGAAAAACCGCATCGACGCCTTGGAGAAGAGCGGCGTCATCGAGCAGTACACTGTGGTCCTGGACCCGGAGAAGATCGGCCGGAACGTTTCTGTATTCTTCGACATCCGGGTGTCGCCCTCCTGCCTTCACCAGGTGGCCGACGCCCTGGCCGCCGAGGAGGCGGTCACCGACATGTACCTTATGACGGGTGAAAGCAAGCTCCACGTCCATGCGGTGCTGGAGATGAACCAGGACCTGGAACACTTCGTCATGGAAAAGCTCTATCCCCTGCCCGGCATCGAGCATATCAGCAGCGAGCTCATCATCTCCCGCATTAAGACCCGGAAGGGCATGCGGATCTGACAAAAAAGCCTCCGTTCCCGTGGGAACGGAGGCTTTTCGCTGTTTTCGGGACCTCTGCTCAGGAGGCATAGCGGGGAATGGAGTCCACGATCTGACGGCACTCCTCCTCGGTCAGGTTCCCACCGATGGAGCCGGCCACTCCGCCATCCATCCAAGCCACACTGCGCCATGGGCCGTTGCTGATGATGTAGAAGGTGATGCCGCACTTCTCAAAGGTGACGACGGGGGTATCGTCCTTGGGATAGACCGTGGTCCCCACCCCGTCGGGGTTGGTGCGCAGGTCGAAGGAGAGGGAAAGATTCCGCTCGCCCTCCACGTCGGTGGCAAAGAGATAGGCCGAATACCAACCCGTCTCCTCGGATACGTAGGTGTCGGACTCCACCGTCACAAACCCCTCCGGCAGCCAGCTGGGGGCGTAATCGGGATCGATGCCCACATCCTCCATGGCCTCCTGGATGGTCTCATACTTCGGCGGGATGCTCATATCGGGCGCCGTATACACCCACTCATCCGGCTCTGTGATGGAGCGCACAAAGTGTTTGGCCTGCTCCAGGTCCATATCGCCCCAGATCTCGCCGGAATATCGGCCGCAGGCCCAGGTGATGCGGTACTGGCCTGCGTCCAGGGGGACAATGTAATAGCTCCTGCCGTCAAATTCATAGACGATGGTGTCTGGCTCATCCTTACCCTGAATGTCGGCCTCTGCCTGCTGTTTGTCCTTCCGCTGCCGGACCACGAAGGTGTAGCCGTCACCGGCATCCGTGCGGTGGTCCTCGGTAAAGACGAGGGTGCCGTCGGCCTCCTCGGTGACCGTCACGTCCAGCCCCGGGACGTCGTCTCCCTCCCAGGCGGGATTCCAGGTGGGCATCATGGGCACCCGGACGTCATAGGCGTCCAATGCCGCCTGCCCGTGGGAATAGCTGACCGTCTCCGGCATCTCGCCCTCCCCCGTGGAGAAGGTGAACTCACCTCGGGTCCAGCTGGCCACATGCCGGAAGAGGTCCACACCCAGGCTCTGGGCCGCCAAGGCCACCACAAGCACCGCCGCCGCGGCGATGCCGGCCAACCGGGGCAGGAACCGCCTGGGACGGAGATGTCTCACCTCGGGGCTGGACACCGGCCTTGGGAAGAGGTCCCCGTGCCGTGCCCGGAACGCCGCCTCGGCGGCCTCGGCGTCGAAGGAATCCTCCGCGCCGTCCAGCTCCTCCGCTGCGGCCAGCCATCGCTCCACCGCCACCGGGTCAAAGTCCTCCTCCGATACCCCGTCCAGGTAATCGGAAAGGTCCTCTGTAAGCCGCTCCGCCTCCGCGGCCTTCCGCTCTTCCTTGTCCATGTCCATCACCTCCCATTCTCTCATCCCATATATCGATTCAGCCGCTGGATTTGTGACACGTCTGGAAATTTTTTTCCAAAAGTTTTTTGCAATGGTTTTTGGCCCGGAACAGCCGGGTCCGGGAGTTCATCTCCGAGATGCCCAGACGCCGGGCAATCTCCTGGTGGGAATACCCATCCTCATAGAAGAGGAGCAGCACCTCCCGCTCGCTGTCACTGAGCCCATCAGGCAGGGCCTCGGCCAGATCCGAGCGCTCCTCCTCACTGGCCGCCCAGGTGTTGGCGTCCTCCAGGGGCACCTCCCGGTGATACTTGGCCAGCTTCACCTCAGTGAGAATCAGGTGCTGGAGGGTCTTCCATAGCCAGCCCTCCAGACTGGGGTGGTCCTCCAGTCCCTCCTTCTGCTGGAGCAGCCGGACAAAGGCCTCCTCCACCAGCTCCTCCGCCAGCGGCCGGTTCCGGAGCTGCCGCAGGGCATAGGCGAACATTTTGGGGGCGTTTTCCCGGTACAGGGCGGTAAAACGGCTGTCCCAATCCATCTGCATCCGGAAAACACCTCCTTACTTCTTTTCGCGTCCGCAGTCATGGTGGTTATTATATCATATCCCATGCGTTTTGGGAATGCTGCCGGAAACCCCATCAGCCGGTCAGATAGCGCTGGAGGAACTGCTCCAGACGGGCCTCCTGGTCGGGCCCGGTGAGGTAGACGTCGGGCTCCAGTCCCACCCCCTCCGCAAAGTAGCCCTCCGGCCAGACAAAGAGGTCCAGCCCCCAGGCCAGCTCTGTCCCCGACCAGGGGAGATAGCCCCGGTAGGTCTGGGAGCCGGTGAGGCAGCCGCCGGTGTTGGAGCCGATAACCAGGCTCCGTCCCACGTTCCGGGTCAGATCGGTAAAAGCCTCGGCGGCAGAGGCAGTCCCACGGGAGGTGAGCACCACCAGAAACGGGCCCTCCTCCCGCTCCAGATACTGCTCCTCCGGCCGCCGGACCCGGTAGCCCTCCTCCTTCACCTCTCCTTCCCGGCAGGTCCAGTCATAGGGGTCCAGGCATAGGGTGGCATAATTGGGTTCCGGTGTCTCCCCGGTAAAGGCCCGGAACCACTCCCCCGGCAGGTTCCCATTCCCGCCGGGGTTGGAGGTGAGGTCCACCACCAGAACGCCGTCGGAGGTCCGCCCCTCCTCCGCCGCGGCCAGAAAGGCCTCCACAGCCGCCCCGTCATAGCCGCCCTCCGGCCCGGCGTCCCCGGGTTCAAAAGGCATTCTGGTCATTTGCAGGAGCTCCGCCCCGGCCAGGGTGCTCCGGCTGAAGGTCTCCTTCCCCTGGTCCAGGGGCTGGGTGCCCGCCGGGTCCAGGATGAGGGTCTCCTCCCCGTCGGCATAGGTCACCACGGCGCTGCTCCGTCCCGACGCCACATCCGTCCGGTAGAGCTTCCAGGTGAGCTCCCCCTCCGGACCAATGGCCCGCTTCAGGTAGTTGTCGGGGTCTTCCCCCTGGACGGAAACCACCGCCCGGTCCAGATTTTCCCCTCCATAGAAGGTGCCGTTCCGGCGGTCAAAGACTGCCCCCTCGGCGCAGTAGAGGGCAGACGGCTCCAGGGTTCCGCTGCCCCCGATGCCGAAGTGCCCGTCCTGCACGAAGCCCAGGGCCTCCTTCAAAATCTGCTGGTACTTGCCCACAGGGATCTCCTCTCGTCCCTCCATGGCACGGAGGACCCGCTCCTCCGCCGCGCCGAAGGCCTCGTCGCCCCCGAACCAGGTGTAAAGGCCGTAATAGGTCCGCAGCAGCCGGAAGAGATAGTCCACCTCAGCCCTTGCCTCCGCCCCGGTCAGCATACCTACCGTCTTTTCCTCCCGGCGCAGGAGTGAGAACTCCGCCTCGGTAAGCAGGGGACTGCCCTGTTCGAAATCATAGCGGTACGCATCCAGCTCCCCGGTGGGGGCGTTCAGGGCAGCGTTTTTCGCCTCCGTCTCCGCCAGAAGCTGAGAAAAGGCGTCCCCCTCCCCCGCCGGACCACAGGCGGTGAGCAGCAGCGTCACCGAGAGGACACCGGCAGCGATTTTCCTAAATTTCACAGTCCAATTCCCCCTTTTTTGCCCATTCTAACATTTTTCCTTTCCCCTGTCACCCAAAGAGTGGAAGGGCGGCGGGAAGTGTGGTATAAAAATAGAGAAGAAATCTGCACGGAAAGAAGGGTGCTTATGGCGGAATACCGCATAGAGCGGGACAGCATGGGCGAGATGAAGGTACCGGCGGACCGGTACTGGGGCGCCCAGACCCAGCGCAGCTTTGAGAATTTTAAAATTGGTGTGGAGAAGATGCCCGTGGAGATCATCCGGGCCTTCGCCCTGCTCAAGAAGGGTGCCGCCCTGGCCAACCGGCGGCTTGGCAAGCTGGACGAGACCCGGTGCGGCTCCATCTGCGCCGTCTGCGACGAGATCCTGGCCGGCAGGCTGGAGGGCCACTTCCCCCTGGCGGTGTGGCAGACCGGCTCCGGGACTCAGTCCAACATGAACGTCAACGAGGTCATCGCCAACCGGGGCAACGAGCTGCTGGGGGAAAGGCTCCTCCACCCCAACGACCACGTGAACATGTCCCAGTCCTCCAATGACACCTTCCCCACCGCCATGCACATCGCGGCGGTGGTCAGCCTGGAGGACCATCTCCTCCCCGCCCTGGAGGGCCTGTCCGCCACTCTGAAGCGGCTGGAGGCGGAGAACGCCGATGTGGTGAAGTCGGGCCGCACCCACCTCCAGGACGCGGTGCCCATCACCCTGGGCCAGGAGATCAGCGGCTGGCGGACCTCCCTGGAGCGGGACGCGGCCCTCATCCGCGCCGCTCTGCCCCCTCTCCACGAGCTGGCCCTGGGCGGCACCGCCGTGGGCACCGGCCTCAACGCCCCCGCCGGCTTTGACACGGCGGTGGCCGAGGAGGTGGCCGCCCTCACCGGCAAGGCCTTCGTCACCGCCCCCAACAAGTTCCACGCTCTCACCAGCAAGGACGAGCTGGTCTTTACCCACGGCGCCCTCAAGGCCCTGGCCGCCGACCTCATGAAGATCGCCAACGACGTGCGGTGGCTGGCCTCGGGCCCCCGCTGTGGCCTGGGGGAGATCCGCATCCCAGAGAATGAACCCGGCTCGTCCATCATGCCCGGCAAGGTCAACCCCACCCAGTGTGAAGCGTTGACCATGGTAGCCGTTCAGGTCATGGCCAATGACGTGGCGGTTGGCATGGCGGCCAGCCAGGGCAATTTCGAGCTCAACGTCTTCATGCCGGTGTGCATCTACAATTTTCTCCAGTCAGCCCGGCTCCTTTCCGACGCCATGGTCTCCTTTGACCGCAACTGCGCCGCCGGCATCACCGCCGACCGGGAGAAGTGCCGCCACAACCTCCACAACTCCCTCATGCTGGTCACCGCCCTCAACCCCTATATCGGCTACGACAACGCCGCCAAGACCGCCAAACTGGCCTACGACGAGGGCATCTCCCTCAAGGAGGCCTGCGTGAAGCTGGCCTTTCTGACCCCCGAAAAGTTCGACGAAGTGTTCCACCCCGAAGAGATGGTATAAGGAAAGGAAGTTATCCCCATGGATGAGATCAGCCAAAAGTCCCTGGACCTCCACTACGCCCTCCACGGCAAGATCGAGGTCATCGCCCGCAAGCACGTGGAGACCCGGGAGGACCTGTCCCTCCTCTATACCCCCGGTGTGGCCCAGCCCTGCCGGGAGATCCAGGCCGATTATGAAAAGTCCTTCGCCCTCACCCGCCGGAGCAACCTGGTGGCCGTCATCACCGACGGCTCCGCCGTGCTGGGCCTGGGCGACATCGGCCCCGCCGCCGGTATGCCCGTCATGGAGGGCAAGTGCGCCCTCTTCAAGGAGTTCGGCGACGTGGACGCCATCCCCCTGTGCGTGGACACCAAGGACGTGGACAAGCTGGTGGAGACCATCGCCCTCATCTCCAAGAGCTTCGGCGGCATCAACCTGGAGGACATCGCCGCCCCCCGGTGCTTCGAGGTGGAGCGCCGCTTAAAAGAGCTCTGCGACATCCCCGTCTTCCATGACGACCAGCACGGCACCGCCATCGTGGTGGCTGCCGCCCTCCTCAACGCCGTGAAGGTCACCGGCAAGGAGATGGGCAAGGTGAAGATCGTCATCAATGGCGCCGGCGCCGCCGGCATCGCCATCGCCAAGCTCCTCCTCTCCATGGGCTTCGGCACCGTCACCCTCTGCGACATCCACGGCATCATCTGTGAGGGGGACGAGGGCCTCACCTCCGGCCAGGAGGAGATGAGCCACGTCACCAACCCCGACCACCTCCACGGCACCCTGGCCGACGCCCTCAGGGGAGCCGACGCCTTCATCGGAGTCTCCCGACCCGGCCTGGTCACTGCCGAGATGGTGTCTACCATGAACCAGGGCATCGTCTTCCCCATGGCCAACCCCGTCCCCGAGATCATGCCCGACGAGGCCAAAAAGGGCGGCGCCGCCGTCATCGGCACCGGCCGCAGCGACTTCCCCAACCAGATCAACAACGTGCTGGTCTTCCCCGGCGTCTTCAAGGGAGCCCTCCGGGTCCGGGCCCGGGACATCACCGAGGGTATGAAGATCCGGGCCGCCAAGGCCATCGCCGCCCTCATCCCCGACGACCAGCTCACCCCCGACTACATCATCCCCTCGGTGCTGGACAAGTCGGTGGCCGAGGCCGTGGCCAAGGCCGTGGCAGACGAGGCCCGGGAGCAGGGCATCGCCCGCATCTGAAAGGAGAACATGACATGGACACTGTGACCCTGGGTAAGACCGGCATCACCGTCAACAAGAACGGCTTCGGCGCCCTCCCCATCCAGCGGGTGAGCCGTGAAGAGGCCGCCAGGCTCCTCACTATGGCCCTGGACGGCGGCATGACCTTCTTCGACACCGCCCGGTTCTACACCGACAGTGAGGAGAAGATCGGCTATGCCCTCTCCCATCGCCGGAGCGAGTTTTTCCTGGCTACCAAGACGGCGGCCGTCACGGCGGAAGGCTTCTGGGCCGACCTGGAGACCAGCCTCCGCAACCTGAAAACCGACTATGTGGACCTCTACCAGTTCCACAACCCCGCCTTCTGTCCCAAGCCTGGCGACGGCACCGGCCTCTACGAGGCCATGGAGACCGCCAGGGCCCAGGGCAAGGTCCGCTTCATCGGCATCACAAACCACCGTCTGGCAGTGGCACAGGAGGCCATCGACTCCGGCCTCTACGCCACCCTCCAGTTTCCCTTCTGCTACCTGGCCACCGACAAGGACCAGGCCATCCGTACTGCCGCCCGGGACGCCGGCATGGGCTTCATCGCTATGAAGGCCCTCTCCGGCGGCCTCATCCGGGACTCCGCCGCCGCCTATGCCTGGCTGGCCCAATACCCAGAGGTCCTGCCCATCTGGGGCGTCCAGCGGGAGAGCGAACTGAAGGAGTTCCTCTCCTATGTGAAGGAGCCCCCCGCCCTGGACGAGGCCCGGCAGGCCCTCATCCAGGCCGACCGGGTACAGCTAAAGGGCAGCTTCTGCCGGGGCTGCGGCTACTGTATGCCCTGCCCCGTGGGCATCGAGATCAACAACTGCGCCCGCATGTCCCTCATGATCCGCCGGGCCCCCCAGGCCGATCAGCTTACCCCGGAGATGCAGGCCAAGATGGCCAAGATCGAAAACTGCCTCCACTGCGGTCAGTGCGCCTCCAAGTGCCCCTACGGCCTGGACACCCCCAAGCTGCTGGAGGAGAATTATAAGGATTACAAGGAGATCCTGGCGGGCAAACAGCCCTGACAGGCACAGAAAAGGACCGTGGAACGACAAGTTCCACGGTCCTTTTTTATCGTCATTCCACCACCAGCAGGTCCTTGGGGTAGGCGTTGAGGACCTCGCAGCCGGTCTCGGTGACCAGCGCCAGATCCTCAATGCGCACCCCCAGCTTGCCGGGCAGGTAGATACCCGGCTCCACCGAAAAGACCATGCCCGGCCGGGTGAGCACCTCACATGCAGAGGAGTTGTCCGGGGGCTCGTGGCACTCCAGGCCACAGCCGTGGCCCAGCCGGTGAGTGAAGTAGGGGCCGTAGCCAGCGTCGGTGATGACCTTCCGGGCGGCGGCGTCAATGTCCCGCATGGGGATGCCGGGGCGAATCATGGCCTCGGCGGCCTCATTGGCCGTCCGGACGGTCTCATACACCTTCCGCCCCTCCTCGCTCACCTGGCCGAAGAAGACGGTGCGGGTCATGTCGCACCAGTACCGCTGGATAGGGATGAAGATGTCCATGACCACCGAGTCTCCGCGCTTGAGCACGGTGTCGTTGGGGCCGTGGTGGGGATCGGCGCCGTTGGGCCCGAAACAGACCAGCTGGCCCTCGCTGGACCGGTCGGCGCCGTGGTCCCGGAAGAGCTTCTCCACCAGGCCGGCCAGCTCATTCTCCGTGGCGCCTGCATGGATGGCCTGGATGGTGGCCGCCATCACCTGGTCGTTGATCTTAGAGGCCCGGCGCATGGCGTCGACCTCAGCTGCGTCCTTGCACATCCGGGCGTCGTCCACCGGGGCGGAGCCCAGCACCGGCACAATGTCACTGCGGCGGCTCAGAACTCCGATGAGGAACTTGCTGGGCCAGGACTTGTCCACCCCCAGCTTCCCCGGCTTCAGGTCGGCGGCCAGGATGGCGGCAGGGTCGTCGCTGTCGGTGTGGAGCTTCATGGGCAGGTCGGGCTGGGGCTGGAGGGCGAAGAGCTCATTGGCATACAGGGTGCAGCTGCCGTCGTCCCGGATGAGCAGGGCCAGCATCCGCTCCATGGGCTCCACGTGGATGCCGGTGAGGTAGTACACCGAGGCAGTCGCCGTCACCACGATCTGCCCCAGGCCCTGGGCGGCCATGTTCGCCACCACACGGTCTAGGCGCGTCTGATTCATAGCGTGTATCTCCTTTGTGTCAGTTAAAAAGGACGCGGTCCCGCCGTCAGGCAGGCCCGCGTCCTTCACTTTATGAGATTGTCTTACTTCTTGGTGTAGTCGAAGAAGCCCACACCGGTCTTGCGGCCCAGCTGGCCGGCACGGACCATCTTGCGGATCAGCAGGGAGCAGCGATACTTGGAGTCGCCGGTCTCGCTGTACAGGGTGTCCATGATGGCCTGGCAGACGTCCAGACCGATCAGATCGCCCAGAGCCAGGGGGCCCATGGGGTGGTTGGCGCCCAGCTTCATGGCGGTGTCGATGCCCTCAGCGGTAGCGACACCGGTGTAGAGCAGGTCGGCGGCCTCGTTGATCATGGGGATCAGGATCTTGTTGACCACAAAGCCGGGGGCCTCGTGGACCTCGACGGGCTCCTTGCCGATCTCCACGGACAGGTCGTGGATGGTCTTGTAGGTCTCGTCGGAGGTCTTGGCGCCACGGATGACCTCAACCAGCTTCATGACGGTGGCGGGGTTGAAGAAGTGCATGCCGATGAACTTGTCGGGGCGCTGAGTAGCGGCGGCGATGGCGGTGATGGAGATGGAGGAGGTGTTGGTGGCCAGGATGGTCTCGGGCTTGCAGATCTTGTCCAGATCGGCGAAGATGCTCTTCTTGATCTCCAGCTTCTCGATGGCGGCCTCAACAACCAGGTCGGCATCGGCGGCGGCATTCAGGTCAGTGGTGAAGGTCATCTTGTCGGTGATGGCCTTCTTGCCGGCCTCATCCAGCTTGCCCTTGGATACCAGCTTGTCCAGGCCCTTGTTCAGGCGGGCCTCGGAAGCCTTGATGATGTCGTCGTTGATGTCGCGCACGGTCACATCAAAGCCCTTCTTGGCAAAGACCTGGGCGATATCCAGGCCCATGGTGCCGCCGCCGATGACAACGATCTTTTTCATAGTTGCATACCCCTTTTCCCAAATTTTATTAAAATCATGTCTGATCATGTTCCAGACCTGATCGTCCGGACGTGCGATAACGGGTGCCATATGTAACCCGGAACCGTATTACTTGTTCTGGAAGTGCTTCTCAGCGCGCTTCTCCAGGAAAGCGCTCATACCCTCGGTCTGATCCTCGGTACCAAAGCAGACACCAAAGGCTTCAGCCTCAAAGGCGGAACCGGTGGCAATGTCGGTCTGCATGCCCATACGGATGCAACGCTTGGACTCCTGCACGGCGATCTGAGCGTTGGCGCAGATGCCGTTGGCCAGCTCCATGGCCTTGGGCATCAGCTCCTCGGGGGGATAGACCTCGCTGACCAGGCCGATGGCCTTGGCCTCGGCGGCGCCGATGACCTTGGCAGTGAGGATCAGCTCCATGGCCTTGGAGATACCCACGATACGGGGCAGACGCTGGGTGCCGGCGAAGCCGGGGGTGATGCCCAGGCCCACCTCGGGCTGACCAAACTTGGCCTTCTCGCTGGCCAGACGGATATCACAGGCCATGCAAAGCTCGTTGCCGCCGCCCAGAGCAAAGCCGTTCACCGCGGCGATAACGGGCTTGGCCATATTCTCCAGCTTCAGGAAGACGCTGCCGCCATGGACACCAAACTTCTTGCCGCTGATGGAGGTGAGGTCCCGCATCTCACCGATATCGGCACCAGCCACGAAGGAACGGCCGGCGCCGGTGAGGATCACTACATAGATATCATCATTGGCGGCCACTTCATCGATAGCCGCATCCAGGTCGCTGAGCACCTGGCTGTTGAGGGCGTTCAGGGCTTCCTGACGGTCAATGGTCAAAATACCAACATGACCCTGCTGTTCAATTTTGACAAATCCCATAGTTTGCTACCTCCTTTGTAATGCGATGCAGCCCTTCCCACCAGGCCTTTCGCAAGTATCAGTATAGACCGTTTCTCCCCACTGTGCAAGAGGGCAAAAGGGAAAATTTTTGTTTCAAAAGCACAAGTATTTACAAAATAAGCGGCTCTTTTTCGCATCATTTTCATGTGGTAGCACCAATTTTCCCGTTTTTTGGGAACATCTTGGCCGCCAAATTCCCGTTATGGCGAATTTGTCACCCCACCAACCCGGAGAGCCACTGGGACACCGGCAGATAGAGCAGCGGCAGAAAAATGGCCGGCAGCATATTCCCCACCCGAATCTTAGCCTTGCCCAGCCCCAGCATATTGATGGCGATGCCCACAATGATGGTGCCGCCCACGGCGCTCATTTCCGTGATGGCGGCGCTGTCCAGGAAGGGCCCCACCTGGGCGAAAAGGAGGGTGAGCCCCCCCTGATAGATCATCAGCGGCAGCACGGAAAAAGCCACACCCACACCCATGGCAGAGGCCAGCGTGATGGAGGTCACACCATCAATGACACCTTTGGAGATCAGAATATCATATTTCCCTTGGATGCCAGCCTCCATGGAGCCCATGATGGCCATGGAGCCCACACAAAACAGAACAGCAGCGGTCACAAAGCCCTCCGTAAAACGGCTGCTGTTGCCGCTCTCTCCACCAGCCAGCTTTCGCCGGAGCAGTTCCCCTGCCGCATCCAGCCGGTCCTCGATGCGGATGGCCTCCCCAAGGATGGTCCCCAAGACCATGCAGACAATGACGCACAGCGTATTCTCCGTAGCGATGGCGGAGGTGACACCGATGCCCAGAACACACAGACCCAGTGCATGGGTAAGGATGGTATTGAACCGGGCACCGATTCGATTTTTAAAAAGCACGCCCAGGATGCTTCCGATCAGAACGAGCACGGCATTGATGATGGTTGCAAGCATGAAAATGGGACCTTCTTTCTCTTGAGCACACATTGGGATTATCATACCACAGATTAGCTGTCCATGTAAAGCGTTAAAGTGATAAAACAAAAAGCGACCCGGCGCACAACTGTTCGCCGGGTCGCTCATTCCGGTCACTGGGGCTTTGCCATAGGCCGGATGATGGTTCGGAACATATAAGCCATAAAGGTCATGCTCAGGAGGAAGGAGAAAATCTCCGCGAAGGGGAAAGCCAGCCACACGGCGCTCAGACCGAACATACGGCCCAGGACCCAGGCGGCAGGCAGAATGAGCACCAGTTGCCGGAGCACGGACACCATCAGGCTCAGCACACCCTTGCCCAAGGCCTGACACACCGAGGAGGTGACGATGCCGAAGGCGGCGAAGAGGAAGCTCAAACTGATGACCCGCAGGGCGGGCACACCGAGCTCCAGCATATAGTCAGAGGCGTTGAAGATGCCCAGCAGCTGCCGGGGGACGATCCAGAAAAGGGCTACGCCAACTGCCATGATGGCCAGCGCATACAGCACCCCCAGCTTGACGGTACGGCTGATGCGCTCCGGCTTCCGGGCGCCGTAGTTGTAGGCAATGATGGGGACGATGCCGTTGTTGAGGCCGAAGACGGGCATGAAGATGAAGGACTCCAGCTTGAAGTAGGCGGAGAAGACCGCCACCGCGGTGGAGTTGAAGGCACCCAGAATCTTGTTCATGCCGAAGGTCATCACCGAGCCGATAGAGGACATGATGATGGAGGGCACACCCACGGAGTAGATTTTGCCAATAATGGCACCGCTTGGCCGGAAGCCTCGGAAGGAGATGGATATCTCCGGATTCATCCGCAAGTTGCAGTAGAGTCCCAGCAGAGCGCCCACGATCTGCCCCAGCACGGTGGCCCAGGCGGCGCCGGCGATGCCCATTTTGGGAAACGGCCCCACGCCGAAAATGAGCAGGGGGTCCATGATGATATTGATGATGGCGCCGGTTGCCTGGGAGATCATGGTGAAAATGGTCTTGCCGGTGGACTGGAGGAGCCGTTCGAAACAGATCTGGAACATCATGCCCACCGACACCACCGCGACGATGGAGAGATAGGTGGTGCCGTAGTCGGCGATGCTCTCCACCGGGGTCTGGAGTTCCATGAAGGTCCGGGCGAAGAAACCGCCCAGCACGGCGAAAACCACCCAGGAACAGAAAGCCAGGAAAATACCGTTGACCGCCGTGCGGTTAGCGGTCTCATAGTTCTTTTCGCCCAAACTCTTGGAGAGGAGGGCGTTGATGCCGACGCCGGTGCCCACAGCCACCGAGATCATCAGATTCTGAGCCGGGAAGGCCAGACCCACGGCGGCCAGGGCGTCCTCGCTGATGTAGGAGACGAAAACGCTGTCCACCACGTTATAGAGTGCCTGCACCAGCATGGAGATCATCATGGGCAGGGACATAGTGATGAGGAGACGGTTGACAGGCATAACGCCCATCTTGTTCTCCTGGGGCTGCTGATTCACTTATGGAGCCCCCGTTCCTCGGCCAGTGCCAAAATAAGATCTACCGTGGTGTCCAGGCCGATGGTGCTGTTGATGGCCAAATGGTAGTTCTCCGCCTTGCCCCAGACCCGGTCGGAGAAGTGCTCGTAGAAGGCGGCGCGGTTCTTGTCCTGCTTGAGCACATAGGCCCGGACATCGGGGGCATCTACCTTGTACTCCTCCTTGGCCCGGAAGATCCGCTCATCCAGAGGAGCGTGGATGAAGAGATTGAGAACCCCCTCCTGGTTACGCAGGACATAGTCGGCGCAGCGGCCAACGATGACGCAGGGTCCCACGGCGGCCACCTTGCGGATGACCTCGCTCTCGGCGATAAACACCTGATCGGTAACAGGGAGATTTTGCGTGCTCATGTAGAGGTTGTAGAGGAAGCTGCTGGTCTTTTTCTGCTCGGCCTGACGGATGAATTCCTCGGAGAGGCCGGTCTCCTTGGCTGCCAGGTCAATCACGGCCTTGTCGTAGAAGGGGATATGCAGGGTTTCTGCCACCCGCTGGGCGATGATGCGTCCGCCGGAGCCAAACTGACGGCCGATGGTGATCACAGTATGGGCCATAATGGTACCTCCTTTTTCCCTTGTTCTCTGCTAACATTATACCATATTACCGTTGAAAAAACCACGGTCAGGTTCCACACCAGACCGTGGTTTTTCTTCCATTCTATTGTATATTGTAGACCTTTTACGCTGTGCTCAGAGGACCCGGTTGACGGGCGTTCCATCCATCCACGCCTTCAGGTTATCGAAGACGATGTGGCAGCGCTCCTCCATGGACTCGGCGGTGGCGAAGGCCACATGGGGGGTGACGATGGTGTTCTTGGCATGGAGCAGGGGGTGGTCCTGAGGTACCGGCGGCTCCATCTCAAAGACGTCGATGCCGGCTCCGCCCAGACGGCCACTGTTGAGGGCGTCGGCCAGGGCCTGGCTGTCCACCACGGGACCACGGGCGGCATTGATGAGGAGGGCCCCCTCCTTCATCTTGGCGATGGTCTCCCGGTTGATCATACCCCGGGACTCATCGTTCAGGGGGCAGTGGAGGGAGATGATGTCAGACTGCGCCAGCAGCTCATCCAGGGAGACAAAGGTCATGAAGTCAGGCTCGTCCCCCTTGATGTGGCGCTTGTAGGCCAGCACCTTGCAGCCGAAGGCGGCGCACAGCTGAGCGGTACGGGTGCCGATGGCGCCGGCACCCACGATGCCCACCGTCTTGCCCCGGAGCTCGGAGCCCACCAGGCCGTCCTTGGTACCGCCGGTCCGGCAGCGCTCCCCCACCTGGGGCACGTTCCGCAGCAGGGAGAGCATCATGCACAGGCTCAGCTCGGCCACCGCCTGGGTGGAGTAGCCCGCCGCATTGGACACGGTCACCCCTTTGGCCTTGGCAGCGGCCAGATCCACGTGGTCTACACCGGTGAAGGCCACATCGATAAACTTCAGGTTGGAGCAACCGGAAATGACCTCCCCGGTAAGGGGCATGTTGGCCAGCATGATGACGTCGGCGTCAACCGCCCGCTGGAGCTGGACCTTGGGATCGGTGTCCTTAGGATAGGCTTCAAAGGTGTGTCCGGCCTCCACAAAGGGCCGGGCACACTCGTTCAGGAGGGCATCCGGCACGCCCAGAGATTCCAAAAGTACGATCTTCATCTATGATCCTCCCATTCTCTGTGGTCCCGGCGGCTTAGCGCCGCCTCGCAATCCGTCTGAATAGATCCATTATACCACCAGCGCCGTCAAAAGCAAGGGTACTACCATTTATGGAATCGTCCGACGGTCCTCTTCTTCCGCCATGCTTTTTCGCCACCATCCCCCATCCCGTCCCCGGTTTTGGGGACGGCTTCGGACGTTTTCTGTCAAAACAGGCGATACGCGCCCCTTGAAATTGGAATAATATTACATATAATGGTAATCATAACAAAAGAGGAGGTATAAGCATGCGTGAACTGTTCGTGGGCAGCCGGACAGCATCCGGAGAAGATGGACAACCCCACCGCTTTGAATACTACGTGCTCATTGGGCAGATGGAAGTGGGGGGACACTTTGCCTGCGAGAGCTATGGCGTCAAGGTTCGAGAGGCAGGCGGCGAGACGGCTGCCATCCCCGACCTCACCGTGAACACCGAACGGATCGACAGCCTCATGGAGCTGCTCACCCGAAACACGGTGGGCCCCGCCGGAGTCCGGGATGTGGTGGATGACTGGCTGTGACCGCAACAGAAATGCTGCGACTTGAAAAAAAGCTGTTGACAAATCCAGCCACAGCAGATATAATAACCCTTGCGATTCAAACTTGGGTCGCATTTTGCGGCTGTGCTGGAACTGGTAGACTGGCAAGCTTGAGGTGCTTGTGTCCGTATGGGCGTGCGGGTTCGACTCCCGCCAGCCGCACCAAAAAGAGAGACAGGACTTAGTCCTGTCTCTCTTTTTCTTTTTCCCGATCATCACAGATATTGCATGCGATAGGTTTCTACGCAATCAAGATAGTACATCAAAAATGCGGGTTCATTCTCATATTCCTCTGGTCCGATGCCCCGTTTGACCATGCCCTCCCAAAAAAGCTGTGGGCTGTTGCACATAATATAGCCGGTTTTGCGTTCCAGGATAAAATAAACGAATTTTTCTTTTATTCCCATCAGGACTTGATTATACGCTGTATTCCGCGCCGAATCCAGGAGTTTATAGGCCACAAAGCAAAAATCCTCCGGCTTCAGAGCGGGCACATAATTGGTAATCGCGTGAAACGCATTGAAATAAAGACTCTTCACAAAATAAGCAGAAAATGGACAAGTCGACCGGCTCGACATCCACCTTCCTAACAAGCCGCTGTATCAACTCCTGATCCGTACTTTTCCGAAACGGGATATGATATCCTTCCCCTGCGTTCAATGCAAAGCCTCCTTTGCCAACCATAACCGTCGTCCGATTCTGAAGATAGAAAAACGCCCCGCTGTCAGCGAGGCGTTTCCCTGTGTTGAGTTGAGAAAGAGAGAGGAGGTTGGAGATGATGAAGTGATGTTTTTATCTGTTATCCTGTCCACGCTCATAGGATACCACATCCGCCACGGGGAATGGATGGACAAACTTTGAAGGATGCGTGAACAATTTGTGAACCCGCAAAAAGGCCCCCGGACAGTGTCCGGGGGCCGCTGGTATTTCCTGGTCTCAGACGGTAATGACTTCCACGCCTGCCTGGTCCAGCAGTGTCCTTCCCTCTTTGCTCAGGTCCTTATCCGTGATAACGGTGTGGACAGACGAGAGGGGGAAGCTGGACGCCACGGCGTTGGCCCCCACTTTGTCGGAGGTGGCCAGCACAATCATCTTCTTGGCCGACTTGGCCATGGCACGGGCCACCTCAGCCCGGAAGAGGTTGATGGTGGAGATACCCTTGTCCTCACTGATGGCGTCGGCGCCGATGAAGCACTTGTCCACCGAGAACTGGGCCAGGCCCAATTTGGTGAGGGGACCCACGTTGGCCTCGGCGTCGTGCTGGAAGGAGCCGCCCAGCAGCACCACATCCAGCGCCGGGCACCGACGCACAAAGTTGCACAGGAATACCGAGTTGGTGATGACGGTGACGCCCCGCTTGGAGGCCAGCTCCCTGGCCAGCAGAGAGCAGGTGGACCCCGTCTCGACGATGACGGTCTCCCCATCGCTCACCATCTCCGCCGCTCGCTGGGCGATCCGCAGCTTCTGCTCATAGTTGTTCCACATCCGGGTGGAGGTATCATATCCGTTGTCCACGGGGATGGCTCCGCCATGAGTCCGCTTGAGAACGCCCTGGTCCTCCAGCTTCTTCAGGTCCTGCCGCACCGTTACCAGAGACACCCCAAAGCGCTGGGTGAGCTCGCTGACACTGACCTTGTCCTCCGTCTGGAGGAGATCAATGATCTCTAACTGCCGTTGATTGAACAATGCGAAAGCCTCCTGTACGCCGTACGAAATACCGGCTGGTTTTCTCTTAAAGAGTATCATAGCGCATTTCCTGCCAAAACGCAAGTAAAAGAAAATCGCCGCCGGGAGATAAAATCCCGGCGGCGAGGTGTTGGGGCCAAGTGCGTCTCACTGTAAGGCCACCACCTGATACATGAGGAAAAAGTGGGCCACACTGCCCAGCAGGATAAAGAGATGGAAGATCTCGTGGCAGCCGAACCGTGGATTGTTCCGCCCGGGCCACTTGATGGCGTACAGCACGCCGCCCACCGTGTAGAAGACGCCGCCCAGCGCCAGCCAGAAGATACCCAGAGGGGGCATGTTCCGCAGCAGAGAGGGCAGCATAAAGACCGACATCCAGCCCATGAGGAGGTAGACACCGGCAGTGATCCACCGCGGGGCGTCGATCCACACCAGCGCCATCACGGTGCCCAGCAGCGCCACCGCCCAGACAATGATCAGCATGGGGATGCCGCCGTCATGGAGCAGGGTCAGCAGGCAGATGGGGGTGTAGGTGCCCGCGATAAGGAAATAGATGGAGATGTGGTCGTACTTCCGCAAAGCGATCCGCCCCGCCACGCTGGTGTTGATGCAGTGGTAGAGGGTACTGGCGGTGTAGAGGCCGATCATGCTCAGTCCGTAGATGAGGAAGGCAGCGGTGCTCGCCCAGCCGCTCCCCAGCACCACCATCCGCACCAGAAGCAGAACGGTGCCGATCACGCCCAGCACAGCGCCCACCCCGTGGGTGATGGCCGACCAGGGCCGCAGGCCATCATAGGGGTCTCTCCCCTTCTCCCGTCGGACTCTGGACCGGCGCTGCCGCTCCACACCTGCCATGGGAAGGGTCCGATATTCCATGCGCTCATCCATACTCATCACCGCGCCCTTTACGATGCTTCCTCCGGATGGCCTGACGTCGTCCGAAGATCTGTTTTTTCTCTGCTCCTATTATAACTCGCCCCATCTCAAAATATCAATATAAAAATCACAAAATCTAGTTTTCTAAATCAGATTTAGAATTGGGCAGAATGAGTAAAGGCAAACGGCGATACCAGCAAAGCACGTCGGTCGAACCGGTTTTCCGCAGGAGAATGACCGTGAGTCCGCCGTCCAGCAGCAGGAGCACGGCCACTGCCCGAAGGAGCAGCGTGGGGATCTGGTCCGCCGCCTCAGCGGCCAGGGGCTGGATGAGATAGACCGACAGCAGCCCCAGCAGGCTCCAGAAGGCGGAAAAGAGGGGGCAGATCCTTCCCCGGAGATTTCCGGGCAGCTGGGTATAATCCCAGAAGGACACCCCCAGCACCTTTTCGTAAAAGAGGCTCATGATATACTCCGCGCCGGTAGCGGCCATGGCCGACCACACCGCCACCAGGACGGGATAAGGGTAAAGCCGGTGCGCCGGTGCCAGAATCAGCAGGGCGCCCAGCCCGTAGACCGGACATAAAGGAAGAAAATAGAAGCATTTCCTGTCCTGTTTCTCTGCCCGCACCACCCGAGCAAATGCAACCTCCACCAGAAATCCAAGAAAACTATAAAGGATAAAATACCAAAGCAACCGCTCCAAAAATCCATCCCTCCTGACGTCTCCATCTTAGGATGGTCGGGCATCCAAAAAACATACCCACCTTCCTGCCCGTCTGCCACAAGGAATGGCCGGAAAGTCAGGGGAAATTTGTCACCTTGCCCCTTGTCTCTCAGCGGCGGTTGTGGTAGAATGAAAAAAATTCTAAAGGGGATCGTCAAGATATGCGGCATCTCATCGACTTTGGAGACCTCAGCCGAGCGGAGTGGGATTCGCTGTACCAGCGGTGCAGTGAAATCATGGACCACCCCGCTGATTTTTTGGACGCCTGCAAGGGCAGGGTCATGGCAAGCCTTTTTTATGAGCCCTCTACCCGCACCAACTTCTCCTTTCAGACCGCCATGCTCCGGGTGGGCGGCACGGTGTTCGGCTTTGCTGATCCCCGTTCCTCTTCGGTGGCCAAGGGCGAAACGTTGAAGGATACCATTAAGATGGTTTCCGGCTACGCCGACGTGGTGGTTATGCGCAATCCCCAGGAGGGCGCCGCCAAGGCCGCCTCCCTCTACTCCGACGTGCCCGTCATTAACGCCGGCGACGGCGGCCACATGCACCCCACCCAGACCACCGCTGACCTCACCACCATCACCCGCCTGCGGGGCAAGGTGGACGGTCTCTCCGTGGGCCTGTGCGGCGACCTGAAGAACGGCCGCACCGTCCACTCCCTCATCAAGGCCATGGCCAAGTTCCAGGGCATCAAGTTCTTCCTCATTGCCCCCCGTGAGCTGGCCATCCCCGAGTACATGCGATCTTTCATGCGGGAGAACGACATGTGGTTCACCGAGGTTACCGGCCTGGAGTCGGTCATCCCCCAGCTGGATGTGCTCTATATGACCCGCATTCAGCGTGAGCGCTTCGTGGACCCCCTGGAGTACGAGCGGAACAAGGGTATCTATGTCCTCACCCGCCGGAAGCTGGACCGTGCCAAGAAGGACCTGCTGGTGATGCACCCCCTGCCCCGTGTGGACGAGATCGACATCGACGTGGACGACGACCCCCGGGCGGTCTACTTCAAGCAGGCCCGCTACGGCATGTTCGCCCGGATGGCCCTGCTCACCGACCTGGCCAACCAGCCCCGGATTGACCCCGGCGCCGTGGAGATCGGCCATGAGCCCGTGTGCCACAACCCCCGCTGCATCACGCAGACCGAGCACTACCTCCCCCCGCTGGTGAAGAAGAACGGCGGTGTGGACTGCTGCGCCTACTGCGACGCCGCTCTGGATTGACGAGAGCCCTTTTCTGCCCCGGCAGAGCCGGGGCAGAAAAAAATTTTCACAAAGTGGGAAAAATCGATTGACAACCCTCCCCCGATGTGTTAATATATCCTGGCTGACATTCGAGGATGGACAGTGCCCGTGCGGGTGTAGTTCAATGGTAGAATCCCAGCCTTCCAAGCTGGTTGCGTGGGTTCGATTCCCATCACCCGCTCCATACGCGCCAGTAGCTCAGTTGGATAGAGCAACTGCCTTCTAAGCAGTGGGCCGGGGGTTCGAGTCCCTTCTGGCGTGCCATACGATCCAGAAGCGGCCGGGATCGGTTGCACATTCTTGAACTGCTTGCGCAAACTCATACACGGTCTTTAATATGGTGGGTGTAGTTCAGTTGGTAGAGCATCGGATTGTGGTTCCGAGTGTCGTGGGTTCGAGTCCCATCACCCACCCCATATGACCTCAAGGCGGAAGGGCCGGAGCGTCCGCTCCGGCCCTTCGCTTTTAGGTACCGCTGTATTGGGGTGTAGCCAAGTGGTAAGGCACGGGACTTTGACTCCCGCATCCGCTGGTTCGAGTCCAGCCATCCCAGCCAAATATTCCTGCCGCCTTGTCGGCTTTTGCAATATTGATGAGACTCAGTAGCTCAGTTGGCAGAGCAATTGCCTTTTAAGCAATGGGTCCGGGGTTCGAATCCCCGCTGGGTCACCACGTGGTCGCAAAGTTCGCTTTGCGACCACATTTTTTATGCTCATGCACAAAAATATCTGCTACCCCCTTCCCTGCTTCCCGGGAGCTTGACCCAGTTTTTACACGGACATGGTAGTGGGAACCAAATCCAAAGCATATACTGTACCCAGGAACGGACAAAGCATCATCCGGATGGGAGTGGTCAAAATATGCTTCCCTGTCAAAACACCTGTGCCATGTACTGTGTCGGATGCCACAAGAGCTGCGGCCTCTGGCGGGAATTTCAGGCGGAACAGCAGGTGCAGCGCGCCGCCAAGAAACGGTATCTGCAATACCACACACAGCGCCGCATGCAGACCACCCGTCAACTTCTACGCCTGCAAGCCAGGCGCCCGATCTGGTAAAGGAAAAAAGTGGAGAGGGGGGGGGCGGGGGGGGGGGGGGGGGGGGG
>NZ_JBQHTM010000032.1:0-43118 GCF_052065695.1 Intestinimonas sp. HCP28S3_D6 | reverse complement strand
GGACAGCCTGCGGCAGTGTTATTACATGATTGCCAAGAAGGAGTACCGCCCAGATCCGCTTAAACTCTCCGGAGCCCCATTGCTGAACTACAATCCAAACCTCTCAGCCTATGATGGCCTGATGGGAGGTGAGGCTCATGGCTGAACAGATTGAACAGCTCATGCGGCAAGTGAAGCTGGGCGGCATGGCGAAAGGCTGGCGGAGCGTCCCCTACGAAAATACCGAGCAGTATGTGACCGATCTCTTGACACTGGAATTGCAGGAACGAGAAACCAACCGGATTAACCGCATGGTAAAGACGGCTGGTTTCCGGGTGATGAAGACACTGGATGATTTTGTGTGGAACTCCGCCATTGAACTTCCTGGCGGCTTGCCACAGGAATACATGACCGACCTCCAGTTCCTTGCCCCAAAAGAGAACCTGATTTTTATGGGGAGCGTTGGGACGGGAAAGACCCATCTGGCTACGGCTATTGCTTTGAAAGCCTGCCAGGAGGGGCGGCGTGTCCGTTTCTTTACTGCGGCTGAGTTGGCAAACATACTGCTGGAAAAGAACACCAAGGGAACCTTGAACAATTACCTGGGTACGCTGAAAAAGGTAGAGCTTGTTGTGATTGACGAGATTGGTTTCGTCCCTCTGCACAAGGACGCCGCTGAACTGCTGTTCCAAGTGATTTCCGATTGCTACGAGCGCAAGAGCCTGATTATTACTTCAAACCTGGAGTTCTCTCAGTGGAACACTGTCTTTGGGGACAACCGCCTGACTGCGGCGCTCGTTGACCGGCTTATCCACCACAGCCATATTGTGATTTTCTCTGGGGAAAGCTACCGGCTTACCCAGTCCCTAAACCGCCAGAGGGCATACACTTAGGGTACTCAAAATTAGTGCAAAAGGGCTTTGGGCACCGATGTGAGCACTTGGCCCCTATTGGCACCGATGCGAGCGTTTGGCCTCCGGGGGACCGATGTGAGCATTAGGCCCCCAGGGCACTCACTCTTGCAAAAGGCCCTCATCTTTCCGGGTACTCAAAAGGTGAGCATTTGGTACTTGGGAAAAACATTGCTCACGACATGAAATCTGGTGCTGAAGGTGCTCACTTTTTTGGGGCCCTTTTGCTCACATTTTCGTTTGACAAACACAATCCTGTTTGGTAATCAAATCTGATATCATATAAATATCGTCAATAAACGCACAAACTATTCGAACGCCTGCTACATCATTGAGATATGTCTGTATATTTTCTGTTGTAAATTCATATCCCATCTTCTGCAGTTTATTGTAAATACTATTGGGCTTCTTAATTCTTGTTTTTATAAAAGAAATAGGATTTCGATTGTTCTCAACTGAAAATTCATCATCCAAAACCTCAAGCTTAGTTTGTATCTCCCGAATAGCACAACGATACATCATCATTAAATTATAAAATTTTGTAGCATTATTTAAAAACTGTAGTGATTCCGGACTGTCCATCCTGAGTTTTTTTACTTCATCTTTTGTCATGGAACTTTCCTTTCTACCTCATCCCTGATTTCAAAACATTCTTTCATTCAGAGACCTGTTACTCTACCCCCAACGCCTTAAACACCGCATCTTCCGCGCTGCTGTAGAAAATCAGATTAAAACTACCCACCAGCTCCGGCGGCACGGTGCCAAGGTCTGCTGCACTGGTAATCGGAAGCAGCACTTTCTTTGCTCCGCTATCGAGACACACCTGCAAACTATTGGCAAGCTCGTCCACTTTCAGAATCGTGCCGCTAATACTGATTTCTCCCAGCACGGCAAGTGTACTGACCGTAGGCCGTCCAAGAGCGATGCTGCATAGTGCAATCAATGTAGGCAATGCCAGCTTTCCGGTCATGCCAATGCCCTGCAAATCCTGATAGTTGATGATGTAATCCCGCATCGTAGTACTGATGCTGCCACTGATGCGATTTCCGTTAGCTTTCAGGAAATTGAACGCCGTATTCGTGGATTCCTTGCAGTCACGGTCGCTGCCAAGGCCAGTACGTTCAAATTTTCCGTTGCCGGGCAGCATCTGGCTTTCGAGGCGGAATACACCGATCATACCGGACTTACCCTGACTTACGGTATATACCTGTCCAGGATTGCAGATACCATCAGGAATGAGTTTGCCGCCGCCCTGCTCTGGCACGGAAACAAATTTTTCTTCAAAGGTATCAAGATCAATATAGCTGAAGTTCACATCATAGAATTCCATTCCACCCAGTTTTTTCAGCTGCTCCTTGACGCGACGGCGCATTTCCAGCGCAAATACAAGAATTTCTTCAATCTGTTCCTTCGTGAACTCCCCATCCGGATACAGCAATTTCACATAGCCGCCTACAATCTTGCGGACAGCAATCGTATCGCGCTGGTTCAGGTTCTTTCCAAGGCGGAAATACTTATCTAACGCATCACCATACTGTTCCTTCCGCAGTTCTCGGATAAACTCTGCCAGATAATCCGTGATAAAGCCGTAATCATTGGTAAAATGCTCCGGACGGAACTTCGGAATCTCCCAGCCTGGAATGTAGCAATGCAGACGATCAAGAAAGGCGGTGTCCGTTCCCATCTCCGGCGGGAACGGGTCAAACAGAGAGGAAGTCTTAAGCAACACATCCACGCTCTGATTGATGTTTCCTACAAAGACCATAGATGCCGATGCTGCCTTTTCCTCTTTGCCACGGGCAAAGGAGCCGGAAGCCATATAGTCTTTCATAATCTGAATGCCGTCTTTGTCCTTAAACTTGATTCCGGCAACCTCATCAAAGGCAACACAGTCCCATAAGCCTACCAAACCTACGGTTTTGCGCCCCATATTGTAAAACAGATTTGCAACGGTCGTCTGACCACCGGATACCAGGATACTGTTCGGGCTGATTTCTTTATAGATATGGGACTTTCCTGTGCTGCGCGGCCCCAACTCACAGAGATTGAAGTTGTTCTCCACCAGCGGTAACATACGCGCAAGCAGCAGCCACTTTTCCCGATTATTCAGCTGTTCCGGCTCATATCCGCAGGAACGCAGCATAACATCCATCCACTCTTCCTGTGTGAATGCCTTGCGTCCCTCTCGAACTTCTTCAATGTCGATATGGGGCATCTGAATCGGAGTCAGCTTATGAATGCTGATGGGAGAGATGTCCTTCTGCTTTTTCTGTTTAGAGGAAATCGGCTGTCCATCTATATCCGTGATTCCAAAGCTGCTGTCTCCCTCAGACTCATATTCCAGCTGCACGATGCACCAGATACCGCCGCAAAGCAGCCGGTCATATTTTTCCGGATAATCATCCGTAATCGGCACATTGGTGAGACCAAGGTTAGAGAACTCTGCAAAAAAGCAATCCTTTTTGATGTCGAGATGTACTGTCACCATATCAATAATGGTATGGCTCCCGTTCTTGCGCAGTTGTGAGAGAATTTTCTGAGCCTCATCCGGGCGGACAAAATTATCTGCCAGAATGCGTTTTACATTCTGAACGCCCTGCTCAATGATTGTCTCATCGTCTGAACTACAATACTGACCCAGCAGGAACTCCAGCACATAGACCGGAACATTCGCTCCTTCTTTTATTTTCTTTGTCAGGTCTTTGCGGACGATCCGACCGTCAAAGTTGCTGCGCAGCTTTCGACGCAGTTCTTCACGGGTATCGTCTACCGCCATATCCATCATTTCCATACGGAATTCCTGCCTCCTCTGTATCAGAATCCGAATCCAAAGTCATCTGCAAAGGCAATGTCCATGATGACAGGCTGCCTCCACTGCTCCAGACCGCTTTCTTCGTCATAAACCACAAGGTAATACTGCTTGTCCTTGTCGTATTTCTTATTCTTGAATGTGAACCGCATCCGGAAGATACGCTTCTGCGCATTTTCCTCACGACTGTCCGCCACATAACTGTTTTCGTTCGAGATTTTCTCATTGTCTTCCGAGAGGAAGAAAATGCGGTATTTTGCAGCTTTTACAGTATCGCTAACGGCATCCGACTGAATAAAGTCCATGGACGTGATCAGGTTCGTAATCTTATGGACAATGCTGACCAGAGCAATCTCTGCATTCTTTGTTTCCATATGACCGCGCTCCATCTTAAACTCCAGCACTGGCACCAGCATTTCCTGCGGTGAGGAACCGCCATGCACATAGTTAGCACCGCCTCCGGCCACCTTAAAGACATTGCTGCTGACTGGATAGGACACCACCTTGCTGTCCTCATTCCCCAGAACGCGTCCCATGCTCATATGGTCGATGCCGTCATCTTCCAGTGCCGCCTTGGAAACAATAAATCTGCGATTGACAAATGCTTTGTCCGCGCTTTTCCCGGAAATCTTGTCACTTTCTGTCAGCTTATCACGCTTGTAAATAAAGCCATGATCGGCAGTGACGATAAAATGATAGGTGTTGCCGCTGACGGAGATTCTATGAATCAGATCCATAATTTCCTGAACGGCTTCCTCACACGCATGAAATACCTCATCCTCGGTATTTGCCTTGTCTCCACGCGCGTCGATCTGATTATGATATACATAGATAATCTGTCGTTTTGTCAGCACATCTCGCAGCTCTGCCACTTTCAAATTTTTGATATCATCGAACTGTACACAGACACTATCCGGGTTATAGCTTTGCAACACCTGCTGCCGACCTGCCAGATTATCGCAAAGGATACCATCTGCCAGTACCTGAGAATCATCCGTCATTTCCAGTGTCTTATGCGGCAAAAGTGCTGCCATACCGAGCCTCGTATAAGACGGAAGAACACTCAACTGTACAGAAAGTTTTGCCGTGCATTTCGGGTCATCCTGCATTCTGGCAAACAACTCCTGTCCTACCTCGTAACGCATGGCATCCGAAATGATGACCACGGTGCGTTCTTTGGTATATCGCAGATTGGCATTGTAAAAATCCCGCTGCAACGGAATTACCGAAAATGCGGTATCCTGCTGGATTCCAGCATTCCAGGCAGGGAGCAGGCAAGCCAGATATTCGTTCGTGTAGATATTTTCCACCAGTTCCCGAAGCGGCTCAAAGCTTTCCGTGCTCTCCAGCTGGTCGTAATAATAGTAGAATTTTCGATACTGCTGATCCATATTGTAATCCGCAGCAAGATATCGGTCGATAATTGGCTTTAAGCCATCTGCGGCATGGTAATCCGCTTCCTTCACCATGTTGTACGCACTAAAAAGCAGCTGATACGTCTTCCCGGTTTTTCTTCCAAAGTGCATTTTAGCCCGTTTTTCACAGAGTTCCGGAATGGTAAATCCGTTTACGATTGCGCCGATATCTTCCGAAACAAGTCTGCCAATGAGCCACTTTACCAACACCTGATCCACGGCAAGGAAAGTGTCGCACTCCACCAAATCGTCCACTCGCATTCCTGCAAATGCCGAAAGAACATTCAGCCCTTTGGCAACGTGCGCTGACAGAGCATCGTATTTGTCCCGGTACAGGACGCTGTTCATCAGGCTATCGAGGAATGCGATGATATTGCCAGACTTGTAGGAGACAAAACTCTTCCATGCTTCCGGAAGCTCTGCCTGCACATATCGCCCAGTATAAGTAACGAACAATGTTACCAAAAGCCGTTCCAAACTCGGTTTTGTATCGGTGTATCCGAAATGCTGCTCACAGAGCTGCCAGAACGCAGACAGCAGGTCGTATTTTTCAAACTCCTGCAAGAAAGCATTGTCCACCAGCTCGCCATCCGTCAACACGATGCGCACGACTTCCTCAAAAGAGCAGGTACGCGCCTTGCAGACTGCACTCAGCAGACCGACAAGGATATTTTCTTCATTAAAGTTCTCGATTTCCAGATCATAGAACCGTTGAGTACGCTCTTTATTGGCGAAAAACTTGATGTGCTTCTCAATAACCGGCTTGTACTTTTCCTCAATACCGAGGTCAACCGACAGGAGGGAAGCACGGTCGGCAAAGAACCGTCTGGAATACAGCATTGTGTCTTCCAGATGGTTGTCCCTTACATCCGGTTTCGGAAACGGTGCATAGATCAGATAATTCGTGGTCTTATCCACACGCTCCAGAAAATACTTTGTATAGAACTGGTTATCTGGCTGGAGATGGTAGATCTTCGCATTCTGAAGCTCCGCTGTCTCCATATCCTCTGCAAATTCTGCCTTGTCATCGTACCAGAAAACCAGTTTCCGGGTCTCCCCGGTAAATTCCGCATTCAGGCGGTCTATAATTTGTTTCAGGTTCAATTCTGCCATATCAATTTCCTTTACTTGATAGATTCCGCCCTTTGGGGAATATCATACAGGCAGTTACGCCTTGATCCGTTTATTGCCTGTGATGCTGCTAATATAATCGTCAATATCCTGCACGATGCAATGATCCCCCATTGTGTGCAGTGATTCAAAATATTTTGTGATATACCCATAGATGCCATACTCTTCAAAGGTCTTTGCCACATCCGCACCAGAAAGCCCTTTGAAATGACGGTACCGCTCCATGCAATAAATCAAGAAATTGGATTCTTTGCTCATCGCTTACGCCTCCTCTGGGTAATCATAGGAGCCTGTCAGAAGTTCATCTTGATACATGGTATACAGCGTCATCGGGCTGTAATGCCACAATTTTGATTTTTCATCCGAAAGCTCCTGATAGAGCTTGGACTGATAAAAGCGGGAAATCGCCTTTTCATCATCCACATTGCTGTTTTTTGTAATCTGTTCGATGATGGGCGGCACAATGATTGCAAGCATTGCGCTGAACTGATCTTCGTTCATACAAGCTCCCTCCCTTCAAAATGCAAGTATTGCAGAGACTTCTCAGTTGCAAACACCAGCTGGTTGAACAATTTCCGAATCTTGAGTGCCGCCAGTGTTTGTTCCTTATCCAACACTCCGGTCATATACAGGGTAATGGTGCGGTACACATCGTCATTTGCCACAGCACCATAAATCAGGTCATGCTGCTTTCCCTGATAGGTTCCCTGACGGTTCTCAGCTACAAAATCCAGCCACGCTTCATCTGGGCTGTCAAAGCGCAGCAAACTGCACTCCTTGAAAGCCACTGCTTCCTCTACGGAATAAATATTCAGCGTAGCAGCTCCTGTTTTGCGGCGGTCAGTGACCTTTTGAGCGAAGTTCACTGCCTGATCGCGGTTGGTGGTGGTATAAAATCCAAAACCGAAGTCCAGATAGCGATTTTGCCGGATAAGTTTCGGCTGTTCTACGATAACATTGCTTCCGTGGTACAAAATCATTGCAAACGCCTCCTGTTCCTCTTATTTCTTTTCCTTCACCATGATATTCTTGCTGTCTGCCAGCACCTCATAGAACTTGCCGTCCTGGGCGGTCTGGAGCTTACGATAGTTGACCTTTACGCCGTCATCGAGGTCAAGCTCGATACGGGAAAGTGCCAGATGGCTGATCTTCTCATCGTATTCCCGGCATTCCTTCAGCTGCTTGGCAAGTTTATCTTTGCGCTTAGAGGCTGCTGCCACCTCGCGGGCATTCCCGCTATGATCCATCATATCCTGCATCCGGTTGATCTCGGATTCATATACGCGCTGCATCTTGTGCAGGTAGTCGATACGCAGGTTACCGATGGTATCCGGCGTATAGCGATGCAGGTAAACCAGTGCCTTGAAACCGTTCTGTTTGCCGCTGTCAAACAGCCAGTAGATCGGACGCTTGCCAGAACCAGTGACAGAGTAAGTCTGGCAGTGATCCTTGAAGAAGTCGTTCAGGAAGTAATTGCGGATGATCTCCCGGCTGGTGCTGCCCTTATTGCCGAGGGCTTTTGCGATATAATCGAGGTTTGCTTCCAGAGTATCAGCACCGTACACTGCTTTCAGCCATGCACACAGGCGCGATACAATATCATCGTCCAGATATTCTTCATCGGTGATGGGGATAACATTGTCGGCATCCGGAATATAGCTCTGGTATTTGCTGCTATCCCACTCGCCGCCTGCATAGGCCAATCCTTCCACATCCAGCGAGTAACGACCAAACATACAACCCACGGCGTAGCTGAGCAGACTCTTGATATCCCGCTGCAAGTCAGCCTTGCGTACAGTCACATCTTTATCTTCCACTTCTGGGGTCAACTCATCCTGCAAGCCGTAAATGTCAATAAAAATGCGGTTCAGTTCTTCCTCGTTGACTTTCAGCTGATTAAAACGGTCACCGCATTCTGCCTGCCACTGAGCAAGGGCTTCGGAAATCGTGGAAACATTACGGAGCAGTGGGTGCTTCTTAAAACCCAACGAAGTTTCAAACGCATTCCAATCGCATTTTGAAAGTTCAATATTGTTTTTGGCCTTTTCTATTATCGCATTATCACCAACACATAAATCAGGCAATGTCTTAATAACACCGCATTTATAATTTATTGTTGGCATAGTTAACTTTGCGATTTCGCCAAACAATTTAGAATTCAAGTAGGCAATGCAGGAAATAATATTGGGGCCCACAGCAACTTGACCGCCAGCATCAAACAAAAATCCAGAGGGGTAGTATCTTATGCCAAATCCCCCCATAGTAACTGCTGTCCATGTTCCACCTTCTCTAAAATAAATTCCCTCACTAGGGCGAACATGCCCCTTTAGCATCGCCATTTTCTCTCTGTATACTGAATCAAAACCAATAACCCAATCATTATTTCCAAACCATTTTCTGTACGCTCCCCCCTTATTGTAGGGTACCCATCGACCATATTTGTCGATGTCCTTATAAGAGGCTGCATTTTGTACAATCGTATTCGAGTTAACTTCACTCCACAGCCGCAAAAAACGCTCATTATCCGCAGTGTGAATTCCTTCTCTCATCATGTATTTTACATCGAGAGCGTCTCTATTTAAAAAGCACTTCAAAATTGTATCACTTGCCCAATATGCTATTGGCTCTCCAGGAATTATTCTGAAGCTATTTTGATTTGTAATATACCTATTCTTTCCATCAAGGAACATATCTTCTTTCCCCTGCTGAGAAGTAGGTTCAATCAAGCGACAGTAAGTGCCCTTATAACCATCCACATGGTTTGCACAGCGCACAAAGGCTGTGGTCTGCACCACCTCACCGCCAATTTCCTCAAAGGCTCTTGCGCCAAGATGCGCCATATTAACAGTTTCTGTCAGCATCATCTTTTCCCGCAACTTTTCAAAGCTGGACAAGAACATCCAGCTATGTTGGGTGATCATTGCCTGAAAACCATTATTTACAGTCATCTGACGGCAACGCTCAATAAACACGGCAAACAGGTCAGCCTTGCTGTCGGGGTAATTCTTTTTGACAAAATTATTGACCTTTGCGCTCAGGTTACTGGTTCCAGCATAGGGCGGATTCGTACAGGTAACCCAATGCTTCCGTGCCATTGTCTCGCCAATATCAATGAGCCGATTCAGCTGCTCGGCGGTATCTTCCACGCCCACGCTGTCCATACTGATCTGGCCGTCGGTATCCTCCGCTGCCGCAAACCGGCGCAGCAAATCCCAGTTATAGCTCTCCACATTCGGGATAGAGCCGTATTCCTTGGCATCGGTCAGGGTGTCCAGCAGACCTTCCAGCTGCATCTTGGCGGCGTTCTTCTCAATATCGTCCATCCCTGCGCCGAAATACTTCAGGTGCGCACGGTTAATGCTGTTGCTCTCCTGAATGGCATAGACATGGCAGGTGTTCTCACCGTTTAAGATACGGCGGTTGTACTGCCGTGCTTTCATCATCACGGCAAAGTACGCCAACTGATAGGCACGGTCATCAATATCCAGACCGTAGATGTTATGTTCCAGAATGCTCTTCGCAGCATCACGCTGGCTGTAACCGGCACTCTCGTAAATCTGCATCAGCACATCAAAGGCATATACCAGGATATGGCCGGAACCCATGCAGGGGTCGATAAGCTTGATGTCTTCCGGATTCAGTGCGGCGTACTCTTTACGAATTTCTGCCAGTTTTGCCTGCACTTCCGGCTCCTGCTGTGCCTCTTCCAGATAGTATTTCCAGTTTTCTTTCAGGCCGCACTCCGGGTGTCCTTCTACCCACAGACGACCCAGGCTGTTCTCCACCATGTAGCGGACGATCCAGTCCGGGGTGAACAGCTGGGTTACAGCAGGGATTTCCTCTTTGGTGATCTTGCCGCTTTTGGCAAAGGCAGCGGCCTTCGGTTCAGTGTTGTAATACTGGTACAGCCAGCCGATGATCTCCACCTGACCACCGCGCTCGATGTTGAAGTCATCCTCCGGGATATCGTGGATCAGATGATAAACCACACCATCCTGGTCAATGACGGACAGGCTGAGCAACAGCTCGGTGTAGTTCTTTGTCTTTTCAAACAGAGCCGGCAGAATCTCGTTCAAGGCGTTGCACTGCTTCAGGAACAGGATACGGAACACCTCGTCCAGCTCGTTGTCCTGCTTCAGCTGGAAAATCAGAGCTTCTTCCTCCGCAGTAAAGGGCAGCTCTGCGTCAAACGGCGTTGTGACCAGATCCGGCTCCAGCTTTCCGCTCTCGGAAGAAAGCACTCGAATATGGGAAGGCAGATAGTCATTGACCTCCATGAAACGGATGGCGATCAGGCGGTTAAACCATGTATAGGCAACCTCCTCGATCACATACTGATATGCGGTTTTGTAGTCGGTATCCTTTTCCTTCTGCTGGATGACCTCTATCAGCTTGTCACGCTGGCGCACGGCCTCACCGGAAATCGAATACGGTTCTGCGGTGCCGATATCGAAGAACTGAGTGCCGCCGAAGCTCTGCGGCAGCGGCTTGGCAATACCGTCCTCCGTAATACCGATCAGGCGGGCATCATAGCTAACATCTGCAATCAGCTTATTCCGCGCCCAAATCGCAAAATTCTTTATGGCTGTCTTGTTCATGGAGCCAATCCTCCTGTCATTTATAGTTCAATGTTGACGATTGTATCTTCGTCCATCTCTTTCAGCAGATTTTCACGCAATGCGGCAAGGTATTTATCAACGTCGTCCTTACTCTCCAACCGCCACGATGCAGTCTTGGCAACCGTCTTGATGGAAACATTCTTCGTGGTGCGCACCTTATATACCAGCTGCGGTTCTGCGACCTTTTCTGCCGGTTTCACGGTCTCGCCGCGTTTTTTCGCCTCTTCTTCCTGACGCTTGCGCTCTGCCTCGGCCTTTGCCGCAGCTTCCTGCACAAGACGGATATCCTCTGCGTTCATCTCATTGAGCAGGCGCAGCTTCAGTGCTTCTGCCTTATCTGCATAGCTACGCAGAGTGGAGACATTGTTGCAGTGCTCCGCACCGTCCATGATCTCCTTAAACAGTTCCAGATAACGGTTAAACCTTGCATCCTTATAAGGCTTGGTGTTCAGCACTTCAAAGACGCGGTTCCGATCCTGATTGATGGAATCCTTGACCGGCTCTGCCTGCTCTTCCAGAATGCGCATATAACAGTTCATAAACTTCTCGCGCAGCTCCGGCAGCTTCGGAATCTCCTTGTAGGGCTTCGCCATCCGGACGATGGTACGCATCTTGGTCACCACGTCTTCCAGTTCTGCATCCACGATGTAGGTCTTGCTGTCCTCGTAGATATTCAGCATATCCAGCGCACGGGTGAAGATGGTCAGCTGCTCACTGCCAAAGAAATCACGGATAGGCTCATAGTCCTCGCCAAAATCCATCAGATCGTCCTGCTCGTCAAATACAGTCTTAAAGAATTCCAGCGGTGCCTGAATCTGCACCAGTGCGGAAAGCCGCTTCTTGCCCTTTTCCAGAAGTTCCTTTCCTGGATAGGCGTAATTCTCATATTTCGGTTCCAGCCGCTCAATCTCAGTGATTCGATTCTCGCAGTAATGCTGGAAGTTCTTCATGATGGTATCTTCGTCATCGGCAGGCGGTGCCACCTTGAACAGCTCTTTCATCACGGTGCGGACGGCCTTTTTCTGGTTTTCCGGCACACGGACGCGCACTTCCGTCAGCAACTTATCCACGAACTGCTTCTTCGTGATGTAGCCGATGATTTCTTCTTCGGAGCGGTTGTTCAGATTGACACTCTCACCATTGACCGTAAAGGACAGATCTCCACGCTTAAAGAGACGTGCCACCAGCCAATGGATGTCATCTTCCACAAAGCCATAGGGTGCTTTCATAAAGCGATCCTTGATCGTTTTCATAGAAGTTTTCATGTGCATCCGGGAGTTACCTGCCACGAATTGCAGCACATCATCCAGCGCGTGGACATTGGATTCTCCGGTATCTCCCAGTGCCAGCGACAGCTGATTGCTGGTCTTGAACATCTTCCGGATGTCTGCTTCGCCCATCGCTGCGTCGATGTAGGACAGCTTGTGGTAAACCGTCTGCACCAATCTTCCGATTGCCTCGTTGATGCGGCTGGTCACTTCCTTGCCGGAAGTGTGCAGCACATCGCCATTGACATAGATGGTAGCCTCTTTCAGAGCTTCCGTCAGGTAAAGCTTGGCGTTACCGTTGCGTTCCCGCATCTCCACGCGCTTTGCCTCCTTAATGGTCTCATACTTGGCAAGCTGCACAGAGGTATTCTTGCGCAGGAACCGCTCAATTTTTAAGTATGCTCGCATTTCCGTCAGGAACGCATCATCATTCGGCAGAACCACAAGGACTTCCTTGCCCTGGCCAGAGAGTAGGCGCAACGTACCATCATCGGTGCCACCCTCATACCACGGGGTCAACACACGGAGGCCGATATCGTAATTCTGGTTTGCCTTATAGGGGCGGTCATCCACTGTCTGATTGAAGGAGAACGCATACCGTCCACCAAAGCTTGGATACTGATACTTCTTGCTGGAGAAAATGTCCTCATAGATCATCTCCGCAATCTTCGTGATGACCTCCGGCATCTCCACATTTTCTTTTTCGATTTCGTTGTTGATTTCCTGTTCCTCATCGGTCAGGAATACATAGATGGAGCCATTCTTCTGGATCAGCATCTGGCGCATCAGCACTTTCAGTGCATCCTCCACCTGTGCCTTTAAAGAAATACGATCATCGTCAATGCTGGTAATCATCAGGCTGACGATGTTGTCCACATTGGCTTCAATCTCCAGAACATATTTAATCAGGAAAAGGGTCTTCAACACATTGATGGCAAAGACATCTTTTTCCTTCTTTTCCGGGTTGATGTAGCTGTTGTCATAAGCGCGAATGATCACGCTGCTGTGGCTGTGGTCGAGGAAGTTCTCCAATGCATCATAGAACCGATAGAACGGCACGATTGCCCCCATCTCATCGTCCATCAGCTGCATGGCAGATTCTTTGAACAGAGCCAGCATGGAACGTTCACCTTCGGACAGGTGCTTGCCGGATGCACCGTGGGTACGGATGCTGGTCAGCACGCTGGCAAGCAAATTAAACTGGTATGGAACAAAAGGATAAACCTCTGCAAAGTCTTCTGCGTTGGCGTACAGTTTTTTCTCCACGCCGTCGTTGAAGACAATCAGATTTTTGATGATGGTTGCTTTCTGGTCATAGAGCAGACGCAGGCTCTGTGCTGCTGTCTCGGTCTTATCCAGAATACGCTTTTTGATAACAGCGTCCACATTGGCAGAGGACAAAGAAAGACGTGTATCGAAACGTCCTTGAATCTTGGAGAAGTCGTTACCCTTCACCTTGGTAATGGAGTCGATATCCTGCTGGCTCGTTACGATTACCCAAGCCTTGCCCATGCATTCCTTGCCCAGTTCTTCCGTCACTGTCTGAAGGTTCAGCATCAGTTTGGAATCATCACCAATGTACTGGCCAATCTCATCTACAAGGAAAACCACATGGTGGTTGTTACCTTTTTTCTCAATATAGGACTTTACACGCTTGGCGAAATCCTCAATACTGATCTGGTAGCCCTCGGTTGCTTTCTCACACCAGTTACGAGCAGCCGATTCGCTCATGAAATCCATGTCAGAAAGAACATCGACAACGGAATCCTGAATGAAATCGAAGTCCTGGCGAGAGCTTTCCCACGGATCTCCATACTCTTCTTCAAACTTTTCCTTAAACTCTTCAAAACGACCTTCCTCGGAAAGCCTGCGCTCCAGGTCGGCAAGGTGCGGCATGGAACCGCAGAAGCCCTGCATCTCATTGAAGACCTTCAGGAATACGTTCACAATGGCATCTTTATTTTCTTTGCCATTCGAATCGCTTTTGGAATCAATGTTGAAAAGAATTACGTCCGATGGGGCGTTTGCTGCCAGCTGCATATCTGCCAGCACCATCTGATTGGTAATCTTCTGATCCTCAATGAAGTAGTCGATGGCATGTTTGTCTCCGACCTGTTTATTCTGAAGCAGATAGGACAGGATTTTCAGGAAATGAGATTTACCACTTCCAAAGAAGCCGGAAATCCAGACACCCATTTTCGGTGTGGTTCCCTGAATACCTTTTTTATATGCTGCAAAGAAATCCGCAAAATGACGCTGAAGCTCACGGGTCACAACATACTCTTCCAGCTCCTGCGCTACATTTGTTTCTTCACCCTGACCGACAATGATAACGCCCTGTATCTCACGGTCAATTTTCTTTCGGAACATGTCCTTGATCTGCATAACTGTTTCCTCCATCCATTACTTTACCAGTCGGAATGCCCGGTAATAGTTATCGTCTTTAATCTCATTGAACAGGATCAGCTCCTGCTCATTATAGGTTCCCGGAAAGAACATCACGACCGGGCAGCGCACAAACGCTTGGTGCAAGTTGTTAAGCACCTTGTGGGAGCGCAAAATCGGATAGCACTTGCCGATACCGGTCAGGAACACAACTGCATTCTCCGGCGTATGTTCTTTGATATATTGCACGATCAGGCTGTCATCGTCATTCACCTTCATGGAGTTGGTCACTGCCTTGACGATACGCTCGATTCCTCGCTTTTTTTCAAAGTCATAGCACTTTTCCATAAAGTTTTTCTTTTCCAAAAAGTCAATGATGATATCATACAGGTCAAAGACCACAAGCTCAAAATCATCATCGCCCCGGTCGTTCTTATTTTTCAGATACTCTACACGCTCCCGAACTTCCAGTTCCTTTTCCGGTGGATAATCAAACACCCAATAGTTGACCTCATTTGCGCGGCCTGTTCCTTTTCGGAAAGACGGCTTATGGATTGCAAGCTCCATCTCGTCCAGTCTTTGGCTTAAATCCATTTCATCTTACCCCCGTCAGTGTTTTTACCATGATGCCAAGGTCATGGTCATAAAGCCAATGCTCAAATGCAATATCAAGAATTGGCTTCAGTATTTTTCTTGTGCTGTTTGCCTGGTTGCTTTCTAAAAGTCCTGCTTCATAAAGCTGTGTCTTATAGCAGGAACCGAGACGGCGCAGCGTATAGTCTTGAAGAGAAGCCACTTTCTCACTCTGTTCCTGCTTATTTTTGAAAAATATCCGGATATCTGCATCCGTCAGCTCATCGGAACCAAGAATCATTTTTTCCCGCACTACTTCATACACAAAATCAAAGAACAGCGTGTCATGCAAAAGAGCCGCAGTCAGCACAAATAATTTTTGTGTAGCAAGATCACTGCTCAGAAAGATTGGATAAAAGCTTTCATCTAATGTCTTGATACGGGCTGTTACGGTAGAATAAATCTGCTGCGCTCGTAGTTTTGTCGGTGCACCATAGATGTTTGTCTCTTCATTCAACTTTTTAATATCTGCAAAGCTCTTACCCTCGCTCAAAAGCTGCACGGTTTTCCGAAATTCCATGAACCAGAACGAAAATTTCACGGCTCCAGCACTATACGGTTTTCTTTCCATTTTCGTTCTCTCCATTTCCGGATTTTGTTTTAATGTATCTGCCGCTTTTGATTCTGGCATCCTTCGGCTTTTCGGCGTTAATAGGAATGACCCACTGATGGCCTAAACGCTCGGCACCATCAATTCGCCCTTCTGTGCATAATGTCTGTACTCTCCTTGTGCAGATGCCCCATTTTTCAGAAGCCTGCTTAATCGTCATGAAATCCATACGGAACCTCTTTTTCGATGTCTAAAGTCACTCGCAGCAAGTTAAAATTTCTCATTTATATTCTACTCCAAGAAACGAACAAAATCAATCGAAAGTTCTTCCAAATTTTGAACGATTTTTTTAGAATCCACTCTTCTGCAAGCAGGGCTTTCGTGACACGAAAGCGATTTTCTGCTTGTTGGGGAAATTCCCCAATCCCCATAGAACGCTGCCTGCGGCATCGGGCTGCGCATCCGTTCCGGATGCTTTAACGGCAGTTCCTGCCATAGAAAAAGCCAGAGTGAATTATCACCCCGGCTTCAAAAATATTTACTTGTGCTTGCGGCCTCCACGCTTTTTGTAGTCCTCGTCTATACGCTTTTTCCAGTCTGCACTCAGTGGGGCACTGCACCGGACAGAGCTGATTGCTTCGCTGACCACCTCATAATTCAACGCAGTTCCTTCGCTGTCGCACTGATAGTTGACTGCACGATCTGCGCCGATTCCGAACTGGCTTGCGGTCTCTACTGCGTCAATATTGGCACCAAGGAACAAAAACTCCCACCCGTATTTTGCTTTCTGCCGCTCGATCATCTGCTTCACTTTTTCGCTGTTGTAACGGCGGCTGGCATTTTCCATTCCGTCCGTAGTGATTACAAACATGGTGTGTTCCGGCACATCCTCCGGTCTTGCGTACTTATGAACATTTCCAATGTGATGAATCGCACCGCCGATGGCATCCAAGAGTGCTGTGCATCCGCGAACCGTGTAATCACGGTCAATCATTGGTCGGATGTCCCTTACATTTACACGGTCGTGCAGGACTTCGCTCACATTGTCAAACAGTACCGTTGAGATCAGCGCTTCGCCCTCTGTTTTTTTCTGCTGCTCAATCATAGAATTGAATCCGCCGATGGTGTCCCGTTCCAGTCCGCTCATGGAACCGCTGCGGTCTAAGATAAAAACGATCTCTGTTAAATTCTTTCTCATACACTTGTCCTCCCAAAAGATTATGGCTGCTCGGTTTCGTACCTTACAGCCATAGTATAGCGATTTTCTTTTGTGGAGTGGTCGCATGGAAAGCGACATTTCTTTGTCCTTATGCTCCGATCAGACTCTGGTCAAAAGCAAACAGTGCCTCGTTGATTTCATACACATTGTAGTTTCCCCGTTCGACAAAATATTCTACAATGATATCGAATTTGCTCGAATGGGAAAGGGTAAATCCTGCCTTACCCAGCATCTCCTGCATCTGGGCAAGCGGCAGTTCCAAAGCCAGGGCAAATGCCAGCACCGTAGGTTTGGATGGCTTATAGAATTTATCCGAACGGATCTTCGAGAAGAGCTTCCGGTCAATGTTTGCCTTCTTGTAGCACTGGGCATCCGTCATGCCGCTTTCGTCAATCTTCCGCAGCAGCATTTCCGAAAAACTCTCATCAATCTCTCCCAGTGCCTCTTCCAAGGATTGACTGCTGCAAGATTTACAGATTGCTTCGGACGGCAGCGGGGCAGGTGCAGCTTCAAAACAGGATTCCTCTGACAATACTTCGAGCCGCCGCCTCTGTTCTGCCCGTCTGTCGGTATGTTCCTCCACATACCGGTCATCTATGTACGCCGCGATATCAGCAAACAGTTTTCCGCTAATTTGATATGCCTTTCGGTCAAAGATAACGATGTAGACCATCATCTCATTTTCCAGCAGGAATGTACTGATGGTATCGACTGCAACCTTCAGAGCCTGGTCTTTCGGATAGCCGTAAATGCCGGAGGAAATCAGCGGAAAGGCCATCGACTGACAACCATTTTCTTTTGCCAAGTTCAAAGATGTCCGATAGCAGGATTCCAGAAGCTCCTGTTCCCGATGCTTGCCATCCCGCCAACGCGGGCCGACTGCATGGATCACATATTTGCAGGGTAAACGGTACCCCTTTGTGATTTTTGCGCTGCCGGTCTCGCAGCCATGTAGCATACTGCAGTCTGCAAGCAGCTCCGGTCCGGCGGCACGATGAATGCAGCCGTCTACACCGCCGCCGCCCAAAAGAGACGTGTTAGCCGCATTGACGATTGCGTCAACGCTCATTTTTGTAATATCGTTCCTAATAATCTGTAAGGGCACAAAGCATACCTCCCATTCATCAATTTAACTTTCTATCTGTATTATAACTTCTTTTATGTTGAGATACAAAATTCAAGTCAAGAGCAATCAATAAGCAACATCATCACAAATATTTTTTCACACAAAAAAAGCCCGGTGCAGCATGAGCATTACCCCCACACTGCACCGGACATTCCATCATCTACTATTCTCTTTATTTTCTTCCTGCCGCACTTCCTGCTCATGCAGCTGCTCTTTCTTCTGTTCGTCCTCTTTCAGGATTTCCTGCACAATCTTCTGTGCCACAAGCCAATCCTGCATTTCCGATTTGGTCTTGCGATACTCTGCATAGGAGCTTTTCTTTCGTTCCAGAAGTATCGCATACTCTGTGTTCAGCTCGCTGATGCGCGGGAGCTTTTTGTCAGAACCGTTCTCTTTCTTATAGGCATCAAATGCCTTTTTCGCTGCGCTGCGTAAGACCAGCATATCTCGATGGGCTTCATAGAACTCTCGATTGTAGCCGGATGCTTTATACGCGGCAAAAACATCTTTTGTCTTGGCATAATTGATTAGATGCTTCCGCAGCACCGACACTTCCGACATCCGTGCCTCATCTGCCTTTACAGATTCCAGCAGCGCATCGCATTTTTCAGAAATCCCATCTGCTTTTTCTTTCAGCTCTGCATAGCTCTTGATTCCATGCTCTTCCATGAACATCATAGCTTTCGCCATCTGCTTCAGATTAAAGACTTTCGCCCAACGCGCATATCCCGCGCCTTTGCCCGCCTGCATTTTGGCACGGACATCAATCAGGAACGACAGCTCCGCCTTCTGATGCACCTGTGCTGACCGTGCGCTTGTGCGGGTTTTCTCTGCAAATTTGCTTTTGTGAACCGCATTCCCGGCAATCACTCCACAGAGTTCTTCAACCGAATATCCTTTACCAAGAGAACGGAAACGAGCAAATCTGGCGTGGCCTTTCCCCCGCAAGGCAGGCTGTTTTCCATCTTTATACTCGTACCCTGCTTCCTGCAAAATTCCAATCAGTTCCTGGAAGTCTTTTGGCTTTCTTTCCAATGCTGCATCAATGGCCTCACAGATTTCATCCCGCTGCGACTTTTTCTCCGGGTATTCCGTTCTCTTCTTCCGCTCCCCGTAGGGCTTTCGGACAATGACCGACAACCGGTGTTCCAGGCAGACGATATCACTGAGCCTTGCCAGCGCAAGACCGGATAAGCGAAAATCTCGGAATTTTCTGGTGCAGTCTAATGTAGTTGAATTAAAAATAATGTGGTTATGAATGTGCGCGCGATCAACATGGGTAGCCACGATAAATGCGTGTTTTCCCTTGGTGAATCGCATGGCTGTCTCATACCCGACCTTGTTCGCCTCCTCCGGCGTGATTTCTCCGGGCTTAAAGGATTGCCGAATCTGATATGCAATCACATCATGCGCCTGGGTTCTACCGGTGATATGCTCATACTGCCGTTTAGAAAGCAGAAATTCTTCATCACAGGTCTTTGCGTCACAGGCATACGCGCTAATGTATTTTCCATCTTCCGTCTTTGCTGCATTCTCAGAATAATCAGTACGGTCAGCCAGACACTGCGCTACCGTCTTTCCTTTATTGATATGCAGCGCAATTAGTCTTGTAGCCGCCATTCCTTATTCCTCCATCTAAAAAGAGCTACCCGAAGGCAGCTCTTACCAATTCACTATTCTCATTTTAACATCCGTTCTCGGTCATAAGCTCCCTGCAAATAAACGGCCTGCTTGATGATTTCTTCCATGTCGAAATAGATGCACATGATGCTTTCATAAAGCTTCCACACATTAGATTCGCTGCCGCCCACCATTTCCATCAGCTGGTCTTCCATCTTCGATTGCTCAGACTGTTTTTCCTGATAAGCAGTCTCATCCACAAAATGATTCTCTCCATCTGTTTCCTCGTATCGTAAATCATAATAATCTTTCATAAACTGAATCTCCATCAAATCCCTCCTGAACTCAAATTGTCAAAACATCCTCTACACGCTCACATAGCCGCTCCATCAGTTCCATAATGCCACCCGCACCAACCGCAGCTGCGAACAACCCCATCTCAATCAGGGTCAGCAGGAACACATCCGTCCAGCTCGCCCGAACCACCGAATAGATGCCGCAGCCAAGAACGAACAGCATAACCGGCGAAAGCACCCACAGGGATAGCTGCATCAGCAGATTCCAGATAAAGCATAGAAATCGCAGCAGAAACGCAACCGGCAGCAACAGGATTTTCAGCACCAGCTTCAACAAAAAACATACGATCTTCATGGATTTCACCCCTTCGTTTTTCTTTTCATCTTCATTTTATCGTACCTGCTTGCCAAACACCACGATGTCAACAGGTAGACCAAAAAATATGTAACGGCACAGACAGTTTCATCTGTGCCATGTGCTGTAGAAATCCCGCACATTTGCGCCGTCAGCGAATACCAGAAAGCCTCTTCAGGATCAGCTTCTGCATCTCCCAGAGTTCATCCAGCCGTCTCTGCAAATCCCGGATATCCTCCGCATAGATGCTTCCAGATTCATTGGCGCGTTTTGCGTACTGATTCAGGTTGTTGCTGCATCGGCGAAGAAGGATGGATACCTGCGCCACATCCGACAAATCAAGATTTACGCAGTACCCGTCCATCGCCATCTTTCTCATATAGGCACCGGTATTGCGAATCCCCAATTCCTTCTGCTTTTCACGAATCCTCGCCAGCTCTTCCGGGTTTACCCGGACATTGATCCAGTGTTCCCGAACACTCATAGTGCCACCTCCTCATCATCCCGATGTGTCATCGGCGGAATGCGCCCTGCACGGTCACGCAGCTCTGCCAGGACAGACGGCTTTTCTGTTGTATTCTCACGGTCAGGATCATCATTTCCACGGTCATCCATATTCAGCAGTGCGTCCAGTTCTGCCAGTCTTGCGCTCTTCTCTGCCAGTTCTGCCTCCTGGGGAAACGGTTTTCCAAGCTCGGCCTGCGCAGCTTCCTGCTGGCTCCTAAGACTGTCCAACTGCTGTTCTGCCTTTTCCAATCTTGCAGGAATCCCGGCAAGAGCATTGTCCAGACGCTGGATATTACCCGCAGCACTGGTGCCGATGGGTACCCGGTGGGTCATCTCGCCTTTCAGCAGTACCTGATACTCTTTCTGGAAGCTGTCAAATGCCAGTTCCATCTTGAAACCTCGATAACTGCCAAGCGGTACCGGCTCCAGACTCTGATTGGCTTTACAGATTGCGAGGATTGCTTCACCGGCCTCGGCTTTTTCAGTAAATTGCGCGCCATTCACCTCCATGCCGCAGAACCCCTCTTCCGGCAGCGGATGTGCCGCCACCGTCCGGATATCCGACTGAAAGCCCTTGATGAACCCCTGCGTTTTCTCAATCTCAGCTGGAAAATATTTCATCAGCTTATCCTCCAATCGGTACTGCTGACTCTGATGGTCTGCCTTCAATACTTTCAGCCTTGCAACATCTACATCCAAGTCCATTTTTTCCTTGATCTGCGGGTCTCCTGCACAAAGTGCTTTGATCTCCGCATAGGAAAGTGCCTGTTCATCCACATCATCACAGGAACGAACCGGAGATTTGCTGGTCATGATCTGACTGATAAACTTCTGCTTATTCTCCAGTGTCTGATAGAGGTAGGCATCAAAGGTTCCTTCCGTCACATACTGATAAACCTGCACCTCTTTGTTTCGGTTGCCCTGACGGATGATACGTCCATTTCGCTGGGTCATGTCCGCAGGCCGCCAACCTACATCCAGATGATGCACGGCCACCAGCCTGTCCTGCACGTTCGTGCCTGCGCCCATCTTCTGTGTCGAACCTAACAACACCCGCACCTGCCCAGTACGGACTTTGGCAAACAGATCCTTCTTTTTTGCCTCGGTATCAGCATCATGGATAAATGCGATTTCTTCCTCCGGTACGCCGGACTGGATGAGTTTGGCGCGGATATCCTCATAGACATTGAAGGTTCCATCGTTCTTCGGCGTGCTGAGGTCGCAGAACAGTAACTGGGTCAGCTTATCCGACTGTCCTTCCTCATAAATCCGAAGCACATTCCGCACACAGGCGTTGAGCTTGCTATTTGGGTCATCCGGCAGGAGCGGATTCATCAATCGCTGATCCAGTCCCAGCTTTCTGCCATCCGATGTGATTTTCAGCATGTTATCGACCGACGGGTCTACCACACCGGAATGCACAGCCGCCGCCCGTTCCGAAAGCTCCGCCACCATCGCCTGCTGATGCTCCGAAGGCTGCACCACCACGGTTTCAAATTTTGCCTCCGGCACCGGCAAATGCAGCTGATCGGAAGTCTTGATATCTGCCACTTCCTTGAACATATTCATCAGCTCCGGCAGGTTGAAGAATTTTGCAAATCTTGTTCTTGCCCGGTATCCGGTTCCTTCCGGTGCCAGCTCAATGGCTGTGGTGGTCTCACCAAAGGTAGAAGCCCAGCTGTCGAAATGGGTCAGCCCTTTCTGCTGCAACGTGCCGTACTGGAGATACCGCATCATGGTGTAAAGCTCCGTCATGCTGTTGCTAACCGGGGTGCCGGTCGCAAAAATGATGCCGCGCCCGCCTGTCAACTCGTCCATATATTGGCACTTCATAAACATATCCGAAGATTTCTGCGCTTCCGATGTGGACAAGCCTGCAACATTGCGCATTTTTGTGTAGAGGAACAGATTCTTAAAGGCATGTGCTTCGTCTACAAACAGTCGGTCTACGCCCAGCTGCTCAAAGGTAATCACATCGTCTTTTCGGTCGGTTGCCCGGAGTTTCTCCAATCTCGCCTCCAATCCTTTCCGGGTCTTTTCCATCTGTTTGATGGAGAAACGTTCGCCATTCTGGGATTTCATCTCAGCAATGGCGTTTTCGATTTCATCAATCTGGGCAGTCAAAATCCGCTCCTGCCGTTCTGCGGACACCGGAATTTTCTCAAACTGGGAATGCCCGATGATGACTGCATCGTAATCACCAGTAGCAATTCGTGCGCAGAACTTCTTTCTGCGGGCCGTTTCAAAGTCCTTTTTGCTTGCCACCAGCAGTTTTGCACTCGGATACAGGCGCAGAAACTCGTTTGCCCACTGAAGGGTCAAATGATTCGGAACGACAAACATGGATTTCTGGCACAGTCCCAGCCGTTTTGCCTCCATAGCAGAAGCGGCCATCTCGAAAGTCTTACCGGCACCCACTTCGTGGGCCAGCAGTGTATTGCCACCGTACAGCACATGAGCAATGGCATTCTGCTGGTGTTCCCGCAGCCGGATTTCCGGATTCATGCCGCCAAAGCGGATGTGGGAGCCATCGTACTCACGAGGACGGGTACTGTTGAACAGCTCGTTATACTTTTCCACCAGGTCCGCACGGCGATAAGGGTCTTTCCACACCCAGTTCTGGAACGCATCCTTAATGGCCTGCTGTTTCTGCTGGGCGAGGGTGGTCTCCTTTTTATTCAGAACCCGCTTCTGCTTGCCGTCTGCATCCTCCACGGTATCGTAAATACGAATATCCCGCAGATTCAGCGTATCCTCCAGAATTCGATAGGCATTGGCACGGCTGGTGCCGTAGGTCATATAGGCATGAACATCATTCCGGCTCGGTGTACTCTTACCGGTGATCTGCCATTCTGCCGTCATGGGAGAGAATTTCACTTCAATATTTCTGCGCAGATAGAACGGCGGTTCAAAGGTTTCTTCCATAAACTGCTGGATATAATCCCGATTGACCCATGTGGCACCAAGGCGCACATCAATCTCCGACGCATCCAGGTCTTTCGGCTGTGCTTTCTTCAAATATTCCGTGTTTACCGCAAAGGCAGGGTCAGAAGCCGCAGCCAGTTCTGCCACGCGGAGTTTTTCCCGGACATTGCCGGACAGATATTCATCAGCCGTCACCCAGCCGGTTTCCTCGCCGCCCTGCGTCATCGGGTCTTTGAAAATGACACCATGCAGTTCCTGCTGGATTTTTTCAAATTCTCCCGGTGTACCTAAAAGCTCCGACATATAGGGCAAATCCACTTTGCCGCGCTCTCCGATGGAGATTGCCAGAGCCTCTGCCGGAGTATCTACGCTGGTAACAGCCCGTTCCGGTCGAATCGTCCGTTTGGTGAACATATCCGCCTTGGATTCCAGCCTGCCGTTTTCATCTACATTTTCCAGAGAGCAGAGCAGATAATAAGACGAATCTTCTGAAAAAGCCTGCGCATTTGCACGGGAGTTGATAAGCCCATACTGATCGGCGAATCGGTCATAGGCTACATTCAGTTCCCGCTGTTTCTGGGCAATCGCTTCCTCCGGGTAATCGTTCAGCTGATAGTCGATCAGTTCCTGCACAATGGTGCGAAGCTCCACCATGCCTTTGATCCTGCCGGTGGCTGTCGCAGAAAGGTCAGCCTTCCGCATGATGCTGTTCTCACGGAAGTAGACATCCCCATCCACTACGGCATAGGAGAAGTTCTTGACATTGGGGTCTGCCGGAATAGTTTCGCCCTGCAAGGACAACTCCTCCTCCGGTGCCAGCTCCTGTGCTTCATAGTGACCGCCGATGTGCTGCACCGCCTCATGCAGCTGGTCTCCCAGATCCTCATCCGGAATCGGAATGACCGTACATTCTTCCTTGCCGTACTGGGTACTTTCCGTTGTAATCTCACCCAGCACCATTTCCGGGTGGTCAACAAAATAGCTGTTGAGGGTAATACCCTCCGATATCAGCCCCAGATGCACCCAATCCGGTTCGATATCAATGGGATGGTCTCTCTTTTGCAGAAAAATGATATCCGACACTACATCTGTACCGGCATTGGCACGGAATGCGTTGTTAGGAAGTCGAATGGCTCCCAGCAGTTCTGCCCGTTGCGCCAGATACTTTCGCGCGTCCGGATTCTTGGAATCCATCGTGTAGCGGCTGGTAACAAAGGCCACGATGCCACCGGGACGAACCTGATCCAATGCCTTGGCAAAGAAATAGTTGTGGATAGAAAATCCGAGTTTATCATAGGGCTTATCGCTGACACGGTAGTTGCCAAAGGGCACATTGCCCACGGCCAGATCATAGAAGTCGCGCCGGTCGGTGGTTTCAAAGCCTGCCACCTTGATTTCTGCCTGCGGATACAGCTTTTGCGCAATGCGCCCGGTGATGGAATCCAGTTCCACACCATACAGTCTGCTTCCCAGCATGGAATCCGGCAGCATATCGATGAGCGCGATGCCCTTAGAACCGCGCCGCACATACCGGCGCATCGTATTGTTCCAGACGTCGAACTCCGCACAGGCGGTTGCGTCCGGGCGCTGGGCATGGATCATGACCTGCTCGTGATACGGGTATTTGTACAGCCTCGACGCGGTGGCGAGGAAGGACTGCCAGCGCTCCAGGCTTCCGGTCAGCTGCCGCTGAGCTTCTTCCGACATTCTTCGGTACTCCTGCAATTTGCTTGCCATAGATCACGTCTCCTTTCCAAAAAGAAAAGAGCGCCCACATGCCATGGACGCTCCCGATTTGAATTGTATTCAGTTTTTCCGTCTGATCTCAATCATCCGGCGCGGCTTTTTACCCGGCGCATTGTGCCGGAGTCCGAACACCATATCCGGCGTCCGTTCAAAAAAGCCAATATCTTTTTTCCAGCTCATCCCGCATTTGCAATGCTGCAGGCCGATGAACTGCTGTTTCATCTTTCGTCCGCAGTTCGGGCAGACCTTATTGCTCTTTCCCATCGTCTTAAATATCCAGACTGTTTTCATTCAGCAGGAAATCATAGACGCTCATAATCAGGACACCATTCTCATTATAATACGGTGCCGGAGTATCCTTGGTGATGATAATTCGCTTGAAGAAATCTCCGGTCAGCATCAGAGAACGCTGTTCCTGCTCCATCTTCGCCTGATCCGGAATCGCGTAAGCGGACTGGATATAGTAGCGTTTGGAGCCTTTGTTGCAGACGAAGTCAATTTCCAGCTGTTTGCGGATGCTGTTGCCCTTTTCGTTGGTATCATACTGCATGATAACACCCACATCCACATTGAAGCCGCGGATTTTCAGCTCATTGAAAATGATGTTTTCCATGCTGTGCGTTTCTTCCAGCTGTCTGAAATTCAGGCGGGCATTTCTCAGCCCCATGTCGGTGAAGTAGTATTTCACCGGGGTATCAATGTATTTTTTGCCTTTTACATCATACCGGACAGCGCTGTCGATCAGGAAGGAATCGCAGAGATAATCAATATACTTCTTGATCGTATTGCTGCTGATTTTCTTGTTCTTGACCGACCGGAAGGTTGCGGCAAGTTTTTCAGGGTTTGTCAGCGAACCGATTGCGGAGGATAGAATGTTCAGAAGCTCTTCCAGCTCCGCCTTGTTTCGGATGTTGTGCCTTCCGACAATATCCGAAATATAGGTCTCCTCAAAGAGAGATTTCAGAAACGCGATTTTCTGATCCGGAGTGGTAAAGCTCAGCACCAGCGGCAGACCGCCGTACAGCATATACTCATTCCAACCATCCTGCTTCGTGCCGGGATAAACCGACATGAATTCCGCAAAGCTGAGTGGGTACATATGCACTTCATCGCCGCGTCCTCTGAACTCTGTGATCACATCCTTGGAGAGAAAGCGGGCATTACTTCCGGTCACATACACATCCACATTTTTCATTCGGGTCAGGCTGTTCAGGATTGCCTCAAATTCCCCAAGCAGCTGCACCTCGTCAAGCAGCACATAATACATGCCGTCGTCTTTGATCTTCTCCTTCAGGTAAGGATAGAGCACATCGGGATCGCGGTACTGCTTGTTTTCATAAGCATCAAACGCAATCTCAATGATGTGGCTTTTTTCTATTCCTTCTGAAAGCAGGTAATCCTTGAAGAGAGTGAACAGAAGATAAGATTTTCCGCATCTCCTCATGCCGGTTATCACTTTAATCAATCCGTTATGCTTCTTGCTGATCAGCAGATTCAGGTAACGGTCTCTTTTAATTTCCATGCAGCGCACCTCCTATTGCGGATTTTTGCGGTTTACTGCAATTATCCGCAATAGTATTATACCACGCGCGAAGTCATTTTACAACCGGTCTACGAAAGATTTTTGCGGTTTCCCGCAAAAATCTGAAATAGGAATCAAGCCGTATTCCGAAATCCGGTGCGCCTGCACCTTTTTTCGGAATAGAATCAGATATCGAAATCGGGGTAGAGCTCCAGCTGCCCGAACTCCTCATCGGTCATTGTTGCCAGTTTTGTAAGCGTTGATTCGGTCAGCGACAACAGCTGCACCTCGTCGCGTTCCAGGTACTTCTTCATTTCCGTGAGCTTCTGTATCAGGCCGGTGCGGCTGCTGCCGGCGCTGTAGATGCACATCAGATTCATCTCGTCATTGGTGAAATTCATCATATCAGATCCCTTTCTGCGCTTTTCGTCTGCGCGGTCTTTTCGCTTCTGGACGGCGCGGGTGCATGGAGCATTGCCAACACGGAAGGCTTTTTGCCCGGTTCAGAAACCTGCTTATCTTCCTGAACGACCTGTCTGGCTGCTTCAAACAGAGCCGATAAATCGGGAGCCTTGGGTTTGGTCTCCGGCTGTTCCTTTGGACCGTTGTTGATGATGCCGTCGATCATCCCGTAATCGTCCTCCATGGACATCTCCGCATTTTTCAGGTAATTGTCCGGAAGAAACGCCGGAAACTGAACAAAGCCCACGCTGTCCACATAATGAGAGCTTACCGCACCCTGCTGCTTTAAGACAACAATGTCGCTGACAGACAGGCTGTGCCCGGTAAAATCCTGCGGGTGGGCAGTGTTGAACTTCATGTACAGGTCATCCAGGCGGGCTTCTGTACTGCCGTCAGACGGAAGAGAGCCGGAATAAACCGCCTCATAATGGTCAAATGCAGGCTCAAGACCATGTTCCCGGAGATACTGAGAATTCATAAAGCGAAGCTCGGCCAGTTCCGGATCTCTGCGGAGCTGATAAATGCAGTAGCTGTCTGCCGGATTCTGCTGGAAGGCTTTCTGCCATCTGTTTTCCGTGGCGACAGGAAACTGCTCCTTTACCGCCTCCCAGTCTGCGCGGTCAATGCCGAAAATGCCGTCATGATTCAGAATCTCCGTCTGTTCAAAAGCCATCGCCTCGGTATTGTCCCCATAGAGAAGATATACCGGCACATCGCGTTCAAACAGCTCCATGGCGCGTTCCTTTGTCAGCGGGAGCATCGCATCATCCGTATAGCCGTAAGCGTTCCGCGCCTCCACGGAAATTGCCGGGTCAGCCGGAGTATCCGTCTCCGGCTCCGGGTTTTCCTGCACAGGCGGCTCAATGGCAATCACCGCATCCTGCGCGGCCTGCAATTCATCCAGTATCCCGATGTCCGCAACCTGAAGCGGGGCGTTCTGCCCGATTCCATGGGAGTTGCAGATTTCCAGTGCCGATTCGGCCAGCGTGCTGATCTCCATATCCAGCTGACCGCCGTCGAGTTCCTTCATGGATGCCTTATCGTAAATCGTGTAATCCACGCCGGTGTCCGTGCGCTGAACATGAAGATACCGGTCATCCACGGCATAAAGGCGCTCCATCGCCATGGCAGGTTCAGCAGCAATCAGCTCCGCCTCGCGCTCTTTCAGGATTTCCGCATAGTGCCGGTCGATATCGTTGATAAGGCCGTCGGCGGTCTTGCTGATCACCTCCAGGCTTTCCCGCAGCTCCGGCAGGGTTTTATCCTTTGACCAGGACGCGATATAGCCGAAACTGTTATCACCGGTGGCGATGCCGTAATAGGCGCACACTGCATAGGAGATGCTTTCCGCCTGCACCTCTTCGGTACTGCGGGAGAGTTCTGGTGTTTTCTCCTCAGTATCTTTGGTTCGATTGTGAAGCAGCGCGTGCGCCATCTCATGTATGACCGCAGATACCGTCTGCACCTCGCTCATGCCTTTGCGGATGGCGATATCCTGATGCTCCAGATCAAAGTAACCGTCCATACCGCCGCCCATTACCTCAATGGAAATGGGAACCGGAGAGGAGCGGCGCAGCGCCTCCATGAACACATCGTAATTCGCCACATTGCCCGACAGGTCATGGGCCAGCTGAGGCAACGGCCTGCCCTCGGTCTGCGAAACGTCGAACACCGTCACCGGCTTGTACATGGGAATCTGGATGGTCTTTTCCTCCGTAATGATTTTCCCGTCCGCATCCAGCATGGGAAGCTGCGTATCCGGGTCGAGCTTTTCCTGCTCGATTTTCTTCTTGAAGGGAGTCGGGGCAATGATTTTTATGCCGTGTTCTCCCTTGATGACATTTCTGCCGAACTGATTCTTCCATTTGTTGAAGCCCGCCACCAGCGTGGCGTCCGGTTTCTGCATGTGGATCAGCACCTGATTGTTTACACTGTAATGGTGAAACCGGCTCATGGTCTGAAGATACTGCGCATAGCTCTCCGACTGGAACAGCTCTTTGATGCCGTCCTCAATACTCGCCGTGATCTCCTTCAGCCTGTCCCGGCTGCTCTGTTTTTCTGCCATATACCATCCTTTCCGGGAAACAGGGCGCAGAGCCGAAGCCCTGCGCCTATCTCCCTGCATTATTCGTCCGAATCGCGGCCTTTACTTCTGTCCGGCGGGACGGTGCCGGCCTCCTTTGCACGCCTGCTGGCCGCCTCGCGCCGCGCTCTGGAAAACGGCTCACGGACGGAAACACAGCTTTTCGGCACAATATAGCTTTTCGCACCGGCAGAGGAGCGTTTTTTCTCCTCATACACTTCTTCCGGACATTTTTTGCAAAGGGCGTCCAGCTTTTTAATCAGCCTCCTGTCATAGGTGTAGACGCTGGCGGTATCGTCTGCATCGGAAAACAGGATGATCGTTTCGCGTTCTGCGGGGCTCAGCTTCATGCGCCGGTTTTCTCCCTGTCAAACTCCAGAGCATAGCTGGATTTCTGCCCGTCGTCCGTCAGTACGAGGTAGGCGGAATAGCTTTTTCCGGTCTTTTCGGAATACATGCCGCTGACAAAAGTTTTTCCATCCTTCAGAAGCGCCTCCGCCATCTTTTTTGTCAGAATGATGTGCTTTGCGGACAGATAGCGGTTGTCCTTCCAGAGTCCGAAGCGGCAGTCGCGGCGCTCACAGAAAAAGCCGGTCTTGCTCTCCGTAACCGGACCGCCGCAGCGAGGGCATTTTCCAACCACCGGGCGTCCTGACGGGAACAGCACCTCTGCACCGCTCACAGGTTCGTAGTCGCGCACCAATTTGGAAACCATGCGGCTGATCTGCTCCATGAACGCCTCTGGGGAGAGCTCGCCGCGCTCGATCTCTTTCAGCATGTTCTCCCATTCCGCAGTCAGAAGCGGAGACTGAAGCTGTTCCGGAAGCACCGTGATCAGGGAGATACCGATGTCCTGCGGAACCAGGCTGACCGCCTTTTTATTCTTCTTTCGCTCCACAAAACCGGAGGAAACCAGCTTCTCCAGAATCCCGGCGCGGGTGGCGGGTGTGCCCAGCCCCTTGCGCTCGGCATCATCCGGCATCTCTTTCGCCCCGGCATTTTCCATGGCGGAAAGCAGCGTATCCTCGGTGTATCGGGCAGGCGGCTTTGTCTTTCCTTCCTCCAGCGAAACATCAAAACTGTCAATGGACTGTCCTTCCGTCATCGGAGGGAGTACCCTTTCCTTCTGTTCGCCCGCCGCATAGCTTTTCCAGCCGGTGTTCAGCACCGTTTTTCCCTTTGCGGTGAATACCTGCCCGCCGCATTCAACAGTTACTACCGTTTCCAGATAGGAATACGGCGCACTGACCGCCATCAGCACCTGACGGGCAACCAGCTTCAAAACCTCGCGCTCCCCGGCCGTCAGCGCAGAGAGTTCAGCTTCTCCGGCAACCATCGTGGGAATGACGGCATGGTGATCAGAAACCTTACGGCTATCACAGACCTGCTTTGCAGATACATCTCCGACCGATACGCCGAGAATCCCGGCGGCGCAGGCAGCGACGGCCGGAACCCCGCTTTCCATATCGTCCGTCAGGAAGCGGCTGTCGGTTCGCGGATAGGTACAGAGCTTTTTCTCATACAGGGACTGAAGGTAGCCGGAAGTCGGAGAGGGGCGCGGAGCTTGGTCTATCCGGCGGCGGTGCGGCTCCCTTTTCTCCTGTGAGAAGTTCAACGGCTTCGGTAAAACTCTTGCCAAAAAACTCCATGACAAAATCAATGGGGCCGCCGCCCTTGCTCTGGCTGTGGCGATACCACTTGTTGCCCCGGACGGTCAAGCTGTCGTGCCGTTTCCATCGGTATTCCTGTCCGGCGCGTTCCAGCGGTTCCCCCTGCGATTGCAGGAACAAAACAAGGTCGGCTTGGTTCGCCCGGTCTATCTGTTCTTGGGTGTAGTACAAAAAACTCACTCCTTTCATCGGTCTATGTCGTGCCGCTTTGTGCGGGTCTGTGTCTGCTCCGGCTGGTCGGCGCGGAGTGCAATATCCACGCATTTGCGGATTTTTTGAAGTTCGGAAACATCGGCGCGGGTATCTTTCAGTTTGGCATAATCGCTGTCCCTCTGTGTTTTGAGGTCGGCATATTCCTGTTCCCATTCCGCAATAGGCAAGGTCTTTGTTCCTTTCGGCAGATTTGCATGGAGATAGCGGCTTGCTGCGTTCCATAGGGTCAACTCGGCGCGGTGGGCTTCCTCGTACTTGTCGCGCTTGTTTGTCCAGCCGTTTTGCAGCTTTTTCAGCTCATCGTGAACGGGCTTGTACTCGGTGTAGTTCTTCCCGTATTCAATCAGCTTTTGCAGCTTCTTCATGCGTTCCTCGGCGGTTTTCATTCCTGCCCGGATAGTGTCGGCCTGTTCGCTGACAGAGGAAAGGGCTGCGTCCAGCTCATCAAGGGTAGAGATACCATGCTCGGTCAGATAGTTGACCGCTGCCGCTATGGTTTTCAGTTCATCGGCTGTGTGCTGTTGTTGCCAACGCTGCGAATACTTCCGGCTCTTTTCTCTCTGAACGCTCAAATACTTCATCAGCAGATTTGCAAGGCCGGGGGATTGTTGCGGCTGTTCCGGGGCGGTTTCCCACGCTTTGAACAGGTCGGCAATCCATTCTTTGAGCTTTCCAATCTGCGCTCGGATTTCCCGTATAAGGCGGTTTGCCTTTTGGATATTCCGGTTCAGTTCGCCTTTCTCGGTGGCAATACCTTTCTTCTCCATCTGGCAAGCCGCCACGCCCATGTGGACGGTGGGTATCTCGCCAATGCCGCGCTCGGCGTTGCTGCGGTGGTCGATACGCTCCGGGCTTCCGGCTCGTTCAAGGTAGGCGTTTGAAATATCCGCCCATGCCTTACGCCACAAGAGGGCGTTGCCCTTGTCGTTCCAGCCGGTCAGGTCAACTTTGTGCGTCTTGTATCTGCCGCTTGGCAAGCGGATACGCTCGCCGTTTTCATCAAGGTCATATTCCTTTTGGGACTTTGCCGCCCATGCGCCGCGCTCGTCAAGGGGGCGCATGGTAAGCATGATGTGACAATGGGGATTGCCCTTGCCGGTGTCGTGAATGGCATAATCAACGCACATTCCTCTGGAAACAAATTGAGAGGAACAGTATTCCCGGACAAGCCGGATTTGTTCCTCTCTGGATAACTCTATGGGGAGCGCCGCGTCAATCTCTCTGGCAAGCTGGGCGTTCCCGGCTTTCTCGTAAAGCTCCACGCTGTTCCACAAGGTTGAACGGTCAGAGAAAGAGGGCGGGGCGTGGGGTGGCAGCATAATTTCCGTATGGACAACACCGCCTTTGCGGGTGTAGTCGTGTGTCATTCCGTCCCACTCATTTGTCAGCTTTTCGCCGCTTCGGTAGGCGGCTGCGGCAACGGCTGATTTGCCCTTGCCCCGGCTGACAATGCTGATATTACAATGATAGATGGCTATGGGTATCACCTCCCGGATAAAATGAAAACCCGCAAAAATGGTACAGACGCCAAAGGCTGGTATACTGTTTTTGTGGGTGTGCAGGGATAGCCGCGTAAGCGGCGCAAGGGGTGCAGCCCCTTGTTGCGGCAAAGCCGCCAATGTCGGTCAGAGAGGGAAGCAAGCGGCTTTCTCTCTGTGCCGACAAGCCCTCGGCAGAGCGCACGCACCCGTAAGGGTGTATAAGTGCGCCCTTTGTACCAAAGGGATTATTCGCTTTTCCCGCCCTCGGTGCGTTTTTTCAGATAGCCCCGCGCTTCCTCGCTCGTCAGGGCAAGCCGGAGAAAGGCGGCGGCTTCTTCGTCGGTCATGGTCTTTGCTTCTGGCACAATGCTCTCAAAGACCGCACCCCGGACGATCAGCCGATGGCTGCGCGTCCTGCGTTCCTCTTGGGATAACTTTTGCCGCAACACCTTTTCCCGATTTTCAAGCTGCCGGATTTTCTTCTTCCCGTCCTCAATCTCGGCTTGCAATTCCTCGCGTTTTTTTTCTCTCGGTTTCGTCATGGGTGGTCACTCCTTTCTACCTGTCGGCATAGAAAAAGGACAGTCGATTTCCTCGGCTGTCCTTTTGATTAGGGTGTTTGGTTTACTCCGTTCTGCTCAATAAATGGGAATATTAAATATCAATACGCCCTTTAATACATTCCTATTAAAACATCAGCTTCGATTGTCAAATGTGTGAGAGTACGCCAATCAACGCAATCTTTTTCAACGCAAAAGAGAAGCGGCGTCATTTCAATAAACGACATTCTTTGTTCTGATGACAACTGTACGGTGGCTGAAACCGTTTCTCTTGAAATGGTTTTAAGATATTTCTCAAAATATTCAACGACAGACTCATTTGAATAATCTGGATTTTTCAAGTGTGCTTGCACTTTAGTCCTGATTTCCCTCAAATGATTTTTCGTAGGAATTACTTTCACAACATATCCGTTAGGAGATAGCAATCGCTGAAATTCTTTGTAGTGTGCAGGCGAAAATATGTCTAAAATACAATCCATACTTCCGTCTTTCAAAGGGATTTTTGATAAGTCAGTAACAAACCACTTCACTGCTTTGCGCTTGTCTTTTTTTGATGCAATCTGTATTGCCTCCCTTGACAAGTCAAAGGCAAAGATGTTTCGTTCTGTTCTTTGCTGTATCTGCCTTGCATAGAAACCCTCGCCGCAACCAACATCTAAAATGTTTCTTATAGATGGCGTATCAGAAATAAACTGTATGATTTTCTCCAACACAACATCATACATGCCATACTCCAAAATTTGGTGCCGGTTTTCAAAAGACCGCTTGCTGTAGTTGGTTTTGGGCGATGATTTTAACAACAAATTTACATACCCATATCTTGAAATATCAAAGCAATGTCCATGTCTACAAATTAGGCTATTGCCTTGTATATCCATTGATTTTGTGCAAATTGGGCATTGAAAATAAACCTTGCTGTCTGCAAAGCGTGATAAATTATTATTCATTTGTTTTTCCTCCGTAATTACATCTCTGCTTCAATAAGCGAGTTATGCAATACGGATAACCGCAACATAACTCGCGGTTTTATCTTAATCTCATAAATGTAACAATTGTGTTGTCCTCCAATCAATTCCGCAGTATTACTCTGCTTTTAGAAAAAGTATAGCACAAAACTATGAACATTTCAACTCTATTTCAGCCTGTCGGCGACGTTGCTCTCTCTGGCATACCGCCGCGCCGCTTCCCGCCGTTCCTCGCTGTATGGGGCGGTCAGACGGAAAGAGAAGCGGCCTTTCTCAATGTCAAACTCCATGCAGCCCGTTTCCGGGTCTGCGTCGGTCTGGCGGCACACATCGGGGTGCTGCTCGGCATAGGCGGCAAGCCGCTTCTTCAAGTCGGTGTTGTGGGTACGGATATGGATCAACGGGTCTTTCTCATCAAACCAGATGTCTGTGATCTTTTTTTGCTTGGGAAGCCCTGTTCGCATAAACTCTCCTTTCTGCGCCCTCGTTTGGAGAGAGGGGCATTTTTGAGGGAATTTTCCCGGCTCTTGACTTGGGGAAAATGGGGATTTTCAAATAGAAACCGCCCCGGCGAACCATTCTTCGTCCGGGCGGTTCCTATCGCGTGATTTTCGTTTTTTCCGGCTCTTGACCGTCCTGCAAGCTGTCGGCAAGTATCACTTTGAGCAGCTTGTCGCGGAATGTTTCTGTGCCGCTGTGGTTGAAAAACAACTCCGCAACGATGGTCTGTCCGTCCCTCTGTGTCGTGATAACACTGTCGGGGGATTGAGGTGTCCCGTTCTGTTCTGCCATAGGCGGCTCCTTTCTCTGGGTGCAAAAGAGGGATTTCCCGTAGCCCGGAAAATCCCTCTTGGTTGTCAGTATTCGGTTTTACTGTGCGGGTGCTGCGGCGGCTTCCTGTGCCTTTTTCTTTGCCCGGTATTCCCGTGCTTTCATGCGGTCATACTCCCGTCGCTTTTCAAGGTTACGCGCCCGGTACTCCCTTGAATACTGCCGGTGGTAGGCGCGGCTCTTTTCCTTTTGGGCTTCCTCGATTTTCTCCCGCATTTGCCGGATTTCCTGCTCCGTTGGCTCTGTAAGCTGTGTCACTTCGTTCTCAAATTTGCCGATATAGTTGAAATATATCCCGATGTGCTGAATGGCTTGTTTTGCCCTTTTCTTGTCGCGCTCATGCACTTCAATCCGGCTGATAAACTCGTTGAGAATGGCGGGGGTCAGGTCGGTAAAGGCAGCGTAGCGTTCCGTCAGCTTCAAAAACTTCTGCGCCCGTCCGCCCGCGTTCTCAAAAGCGGATAGCTGCTCTTGCAGCTCGGCAAGCTCCGCTTTCAGCGCATAGTATTCTTCTGAATACTTCTGCGACATTTGCTCATAGCGGTCTTGCGGGATCGTGCCGAGGGCGTTGTCCTCATAGAGCTTGTTCAGCACCTTGTCAATCTGTTCAAGGCGCGTCGTGATTTGCGGGATACGCTTCTGCTGTTTCTTGGTCTTGTCGGTCTGCTGCATGGCAAGGTTCTTTTTCACTAAGGCTTCAAATTCCGCCCAGTTGCTGATAGAATAGTCCTCGATTTTCTTCAGCACTTCCGCGATGGTCTGCATGAGCAAATCCGCGTCAATGATGTGCGGGGAATTGCATTTGGGGTTTTTGGCTTTTCCCTTGTGGTACTCGCTGCAATAGGCAACATGACGCTTGCCGCCATTCCGATAATCTATGCGAATGTGCATTTTCGCACCGCAATCCTTACAGAAAAGCAAGCCCGACAAAGGGTGGATTTCCCCGTCCCCGTTGGGGCGTTTGACGGGCGCATTTTCCAAAATCCGCTGTACGGTTTCAAAGTCGGTGCGGTCAATAATCGGCTCATGCACATTTTCGGTTATCTGCCATTGGCTCCGGTCTACATAGTGGTTCCGCTTGTCGCGGAAGTGCTTTGTGGTCTTGAAGTTGACAACATCACCGCAATACTCCTGCCGTGTGAGGATATGGGTCAGGGTGGCTTTGTTCCACTTATAGCGGTTGGCCTCATTGAGCGCCCTGTTTTTACAGGTTCCCCGCCCGCGCTCTTTCATGTAGAATGTGGGCGTTGGGATTTGCGCCTGCGTGAGATATACGGCAATTTGGTTTCGGTTTTTTCCGTCCAGAAACAGGCGAAAAATCAAACGAACAACTCCGGCGGCTTCCTCGTCGATAATCCAAAAATCCTTGTTGTCCGGGGATTTGACATAGCCATAGGGGGCTTCGGTGGCAATCGGCTTTCCACTCATGCCCTTCGTCTTAATGCCGGTCTTTACTTTCTTGCTGATGTCCTTTGCGTACCACTCCGACATGATGTTGATAAAGGGCGCAAACTCCAATGTATCGGGCTTTTCGCTGTCTATCCCGTTGTTGACTGCGATAAAGCGCACATTGTTCCGTCTGAATATCTCCATCGCATTGCCGACTTGGAGATAGTCACGCCCCCAGCGTGTCAGGTCTTTCATAATGCAGACACCGATTTTCCCGTTCTCTACATCGTCCATCATGCGGGAGTAGGCAGAACGGTCAAAAAATCTGCCGCTTTCGTCATCGTCAATGTAGTGCCGGATATTGGTTAAGTGCTGCCCTCTGGCGTAGTTCTCCAAAAAGATTTTTTGGTTCTGTATCGAGTTACTCTCACCGCCGTCCCTGTCCTCGTCGCCCACGGAAAGGCGGGAGTAAAGGGCTGTAATTTTACTATAATCAGTCATGTGCATAACCTCCTGTGCGTCCATATAGGCTTCCTTTACACTTAAAATTATGCACTCCAACGAGCAGAGCCGTACTCCATGCCATGACGATATTTCTTGGCATTTTTTCCTTTCAGGTACACGGCAAGCCGCAGACCTGCTCCGCAGCACACACCAATCAGCAAATCCATCGGATGCAGACTTGGCATCGGATTGGAAAAAGCTACACCCAGGGCAGAAAGAAAGCCGAGGACCTTTTCAGACATGTCTGCGCCCTCGGCAATTCTCCACGCTTCTCCCAGATTGGTACATACAAGACCGGCAATGAAGTACGGCAGGTTCAGGATCAGCAGCTTCTTGGTCTTATTATTCATAGATCACGCTCCTGACTTTTGTGACGAACCTTATCCGGCAGAATTGCAGCAACCAACTCTTTGAGCTTGTTAAGCTGCTCCAGAACACTCGGTTTTTCCTTTGCTTTCAGCTTGCGGTTGGTGAATTCCTCAAAAGCGGAAGTCAGTGCATCCGCATCCTTCGCCTTAAAGAACACCGTGTATTTGGGTGGAACCACATTTTGGTCTTTCGTAATGGCATAATCCACGCCGTATTTCCGCGCTACCTGTTCAAAGCCTTTCAAATCCGTTTTCTCAATGGGGATACTGCTGACTCCCTGATTCTGACCGATCAGTTCTTTGATGCTCTGCTTTCCAACCGGAAGCTGTGCTGTTTTCTGAGCCACTTTCGACTGATGGTGCCGTTTCCACGCATTATAGCCATTCACAATGGTGCGAAAGGTCAGTTTCGTGGTACTGATTGCCAGATTGACGGTACGATTTTCAACTTCTTCCTGCATGAATCTCCGCCTCCTTCCTTACAAACTGTCCCGGTCCGGTGCCGGTTTACTCTTTTCCTGGGGCTTTGCAGCCTTTTCCTCCATCTTCTTCACCATGTCATCCGGAACCGGAATCGCCATGATGCTGCGCCCCATGCGAACGAACATCTGGGGCTGATGGAACTGCTCCTCAAATTTCTGCATCTGCTCCGAGGTCAGAGAACCAAAATCATCCTCTGTCAGCCCAACCACCAGAAAATCACCGGCATAAATGTCCTGCATATCTCCGTCTTCGGTGTAAATTGCACGGTTCAGCGGCAGTCCATTGATTTTACCGGATTCATTCAGAATAATGGCTACTTCATCCTCAAATGGGTAGGTTACTTCAATATCGCCGCCAACCATTGCCTGCAAATCTTCCAGCTCCGTGCCAACACTGATTTTCTTCGGGTAAGCATTGGGCTGTACCAGCAGCACATCCATTGTCCTGGTCTCTGCCAGTTCATGTTCTCCCACGGTCTTGAAGTCCACACCGGTGAAATCGCCGGAATCCAGAACATAATCCTGATTATTCCACGCCTGCGTCACCATGCGTTCCGCGTCTTCCTGTGAGGCAGCTTCCACAGAAACCTTTCTCTGGAGAGTCTCTGTAATCTCCACATCAAATTTCTTCATAGGCACCTCCTTAGATCAGGCGCAGTGCCGGAACCAACTCGCCGCCAATGGAAACCACCGTCAGGTTTTCGTTCACATAGTCGATGGTGCGTTCCAGCGTAAACAGATTGATGCTGCATTCGTTGCCGTTCTGGTCGATTTCCGAAACTTCCGCAGCTCCCAGCAGATAGCGGGTTCTGTCAGTCTCGATCACATCGCTCTTATCATAATGGAGAAGCAGTTCCCCATCTGCCACCAGATCAGCCTCCATCTCATCGTAAACATCCTCAAAGATGTCTCGACTGCCAGCCTCGGTCAGAAGTTCGCCGCCAGCCCCCGGCAGGATCACCATCACAATGCGTTCCTTCGGGTGATCTTCACGGATTGCCTCCAGCATCACCCAGTTATGAAGCATCGCAATGGACTTCTCAAACATGGAATCATCCATCGGATTCGGCTGCGATGCACCGTGCGGGCAGTTCTTGCAATCCATGCTGCACACTGCGTTGTTCTGATTCTTCTTAAAGTTCATCATCATAAAAATCTCCTTCTCATCGTTCCATATCTCGTTGTTTACTTCGCTGCCACTTTTCCAGCAGCCGGATAATCGTGTCCTGCATCTGCTTCGGCGTATAGGATTTCGGGAAATACTTCCGAAGAACCTCGTTTTTAATCGTCACATGGTCAAGCTCATCCTTTTTGATTTCATTCATCACTTCACACATGGCATCCAAGGTACAGCCGCCCTCCTGCGAGAGCTTTTTCAATCGCTGTGCCTGCGACAGGGATGGGGATGCCTGTGCATAGTCCATTGCCTCCAGAAATTCTTTCTGTTCGGACGGTTTCAGGTAAGACAGCTCTACCGCCGGATTAAAGGCGATTTTCTTCTCATCCACCATGTCCAGAATTTCTGGAATCAGGTTGGTAAGGCGGATAAAACGTTGAATCTGCCTTTGACTTTCTCCCATCTCCTCAGACATTACTGCCACCGATGTTTGTAACTTCTCGCCAAGTTGGCGAGAAGTTGTCTCAGGCTGTAAATCTGACCTTTCTCCCTGATGCTTCATCGCCTCCAACTTCATCTTGTAGGAAAACGCTCTCTCGCTGGGAAGAATATTCTCCCGCTGCAAGTTGCTGTCCACCATAAAGATGATTGCTGCATCATCGTCCATTTCCTTAACGATGACCGGCACAGTCTCCAAACCTGCCAGCTGCGCCGCATGAAGTCTGCGGTGTCCTGAAAGAATTTCAAATCCGCCTTCCGGGTCAGGTCGGACAATCAGTGGTGATACCACACCGATCTGCTTGATGCTCTCTACGGTCTGTTCCATCAGCTCGTCATCCAGCACCTTAAAGGGATGCCCTTCAAAAGGATGCAGGTCAGAAAGCGGCATCTCCGTCCTCTTCTCCTTAGCCGCAGCGTCGGCAGCTGAGCCACTGCGGTTTTCTGTTGTAATACTGGTTTTTGCTTTTGCCATTCAGCTTCTTAACCTCCTTCCAGCGGTGATAGATGTCATTCTTACCTGCGAAAAACGCCTTTTTTGCCTTGCACTTCATAGATCAAGTACCTCCTTAACGACCTGCTGTTTTTCTTTTCCAATGCTCTTTCTGCGGTCCTCTCCGCTGATTCGCACCGGCGTACACATTTCCAGAATCCTGCTGTAAATCCGGGCGTATGCCACATCCTGCGGATTGCGGATTTCTGCAATTTTCAGATTGGTTGTGATAATGACTGGAAGCCCGGACTTATACCGCTCATCAATGACAGCGTAGACCTGCTCCAGCGCATATTCGGTGCTGCGCTCAATTCCCAGATCATCCAGAATCAGCAAAGAATAGTTGGAAAACGAAGCAATATACCTGTATCGTTCTTCCGAATACATGGCTCCCATCTGGTTCAAGATTTTGGAGAAGTTCGTCATCAAAACCGGAATGCCCTGTTCCAACAGCGCATTGGCAATACATGCCGCCACAAAGGACTTTCCAGTTCCGACATCTCCCCATAACAAAAGGCCAAGGTTTTCAGCCTTGACCTTTTCCCACTGCTCCACATAACGTTTTGCCATTTGGATATCCTTGTTGTCTTCTGCAACGGCAAAATTCCATTCCAGAAGATGCTTTTCCTGAATCCCCGTTGCTTTCAGCTGCCTGATTTTACGCTGCCGCTCCAGCAGCTCATCCTGGCGTTTCTTTTCCGCCATCGCTTCCTGCTGACATTTGCAAAGGCAGGGAACAATCTTGTCTCTGCCCCAGAGCTTTACCCTGCACTGCACCGGCGTGCGGCAGTTTCTGCAATACAACAGTCCGTCATCGCCCTGGTATTCCAGCTCTCCGGGTTCTTTCGGCGTAAAGAGCGAATCCAACGCCGCATTCAATACTTCAGGCACCATGTCGCTCATAGGCTGTCTCCTTCCTCAAATGTGTAGTCTGCCGGGTTATACTTTGGCTTTTCTCTCTTTGCCCAGCTTCGGATTGTGGCAAGGTGATTTTTGTAGCTCCTACCGGTGGAGGCCATATACTCAGAGAGCCGTTCCACCCGCATCTGATAATCTCCTGGGAACTCCTGCCGGAGCTTGCCGTATTCCGTGTCAGAGAGAAGGACATTTTCGTATGAGCCATACCGGTGCTGGATTTCCTTCTTCTCTCTTTTATTGATTGTTTCAGTACTTGTTCTATTAGTACTTAATTGCGCGGGATTTTCCGTAACCGGTGTGTCCGTATCCGGATTTACCGTATACGGCTTTTCCGTACACGGTGATTCCGAACACGGCTTTTTCCTTGGCATCTCATAGATCACATACTCCGCTCTGCCCATCCGACCGTTACTCTCACGCTGCTGGTTCCTTTCCAGATATCCAAGACGTTCCAGTTCTTTCAGAGCTGTAAGCACCCCATCTACGCCATCCGGTGTAATCGAAGATAATCCCCGTACCGAATAGTTCCATGTGTCCGGTAAACTAAGCAGCATAGAGAGAAGTCCTTTTCCTTTCAGACTGAGACCCTGATCCCGCAGGTGGTAATTGCACATCGTTGTGTAATTGCTGTTTTTCTCAACCCTGAATACCGGCATGGTGCTCACCATCCTTTTTCGCAGGCTCCGTTTTTTTCTTCGGACATTTGCGCGAACGATCTTCGCTGTCCTCCCGTCGATGGTATTTGCCGGTATCCTGCATCATGCGTTCAAACGCCTGAAGGCGTCCCTCTGTAAAAAGCGTCATTCGATCACACCCCATTTCTTAAACAACTTGAAGAGATGATTCTTTCCCTTGCAGGTCACTCTCGTCTGCTGCACCAGTTTTCCGCTTCTGCCGTAGCAATCCCGGACAATAAAATAGCCCCTTGCAGATTTGTCTGCAAAAGGCATCAGCCAGCCGCTTGGACTGCGGTACAGATAGCGGTGATCCAGTAAGAGAGCTACTGCCGTCTTCTCTGGGATTCCGATTTCCTTACAGAAATTCCGGATGCAGGTGCAATCTTCCGAATTTACAAAGGTGTCGAAGTAGTCTGCCTTGGGCTGTGCCGCATCCAGCTGTTTGCGGATACCCTCAAGCTGCTCTCTCTCGGCTACAAGCTCCTGTGCCAGGGTGTAGATGACCTCCGGATGCTGAATCACCTGATCCAAAATGGAATCGCTCATATACACACCATGCTTGCGGATAGAAGGGAGAACTTCATCAAACACCCAGTGTTCAAATCGTTCTGCCGATGGCAGCTTGCTGTGAACGATCAGCCGGTAAACATCGCCTTCTGTGATAAAGGCGATTTCAACGACCTGCTCTCCAGCATCCCCATACTGATTCACCTTCTGAACGACCCCCTCGCGTTTCGTTAGAGGGCCTCTGCAATGGCGTTTCACTGCGGCGTAGGGATTCACATACCCCAACGCTTTCGCCACATCGCTTGCACAGAAGAAAGTCTTGCCTGCCTCCTGTAACAACCGGATTGAACCAAACTCCTGGTTCTCGAACACCTCCATCATCTGCCTCGACTGTCCGCCATGACTGCCCACATCGGTGTCATGGGTCTTCTGATTGAAATCCGTCATACCTGTTACCTCCTACTCAAATTTGTCTCGCCGGATTTCGGGCGAAAAAAATAGAGCCTCGACCCATTCTCGTTTTCAAAGAATGAGCCAAGGCTCTATGTAACAGGATACCTGATATTATTTTTTTGCAGAATTCGTCAGAACTCGCCAAACGATCCTGACACTGTTTTTCATTCCATTTCAGCCGGATTTTTATCAAAAATCTGTCAAGGATGTGGGGCTAATTTCCCCTCCAAAATGGCCTTCTGTAAACCCATTTTCCCACCCATTAGACTCAAAAATAGGCCGTAAACCCATGGTAAACCCATCAAAATGGGCTAATTTGAAGGTGCCGTCAAGATTTATGCGCAAAATTATTTGCAGGCTCCGGCTGAATGAAGTCAACCGGCAATAGAGGCGTCGTCCAGAGCCGCCTCCAAGTGCTTCATGTTCATGTA